>VBCL01000020.1:5111-11980 GCA_005888865.1 Betaproteobacteria bacterium
TGGAAGGAAACGATCAGGGCACGGCCTGCGGTGGTGCGTGCCTACGCCCGGGCGAAGGAGATCAATCCGGGAGCAGGGGGCATCCGTACCGAAGCCGAGAGGAAGATCCTGTTCGGTCAGACCAAGGACGTGGTGCGCTGAGCGGAAGCAAGCTCGTCCCGCAAGGAGCCGCGCGCCTTCGCCTCGGCGAGGCTCCCGGCAACGATGGCAATGGCGTAGCACAGCAGCGCCGCGGCGATCACGAACTGACTGCCCAGCGTGATGCCGATCACTGCTGCGAGGACCGAGCCGGCGATCGAGGCGGCGCCGTTGATCGCCCACATCTTCTGCACTGCCCATTCTCCGGTCGGCGCCACCATGACGACGCCGAGGGGAAACGCGAAGCCGAGCACGAATCCAATCCCGCCGAGCATCGCTCCGATGACGCCCAGCCGCACGGCCTGCGATTCGATCTGCTCGAACGCGGGAAATGCAGGAAAGCAGACGAGCAACGCGACCAGGACCACGAGGATCGCGGCTCCCGCCGCTCGAATGCCGCGCTTGGCGAAGAGCTTCGACGCCCACGCGGCGCCGATGCCCGTCCCGAGAAGCATCGAAAAGAGCACGACCGAAAGGGCGAAGGTCGGATGCCCGACGATGATGATGAGCCGCTGGTGCAGGCCCAGCTGCACCAGAATGTACCCGAACCCAATGCCGAGGAAGTAGAGCGTCATCCAGCGATACACGGGCAACGCCGAGGCGCGGCCCACCGGTCCGGGCAGGCCCAGCACCGACAGCAGGACGACGACGAGTGTGAGCAGCAGTGCGCTGCCGCCGAGAAGCATCAAGACCCGGACGCCGTTGAACGTGATCTCGGTCACCGGACCGAAGCTCTTCCCCGAAAGCTCGAGCACATCGGAAGGCCGCAGCTGAAGAAAGAAATACGGCTGAAGGTCGGTCGGCGGAGCAATGTTGTACGGACTGGAATGGATCGCCTGCCTGCGTGTCGCGGCGTCGAGGAGCCGGTCGATCACGGCGTCCTGCGACGCGACCCCGGGAGCCGCCAACAGCACCATGTTCTGTTCGGCGCATGCGTCCTTCACGCGCGCGACTTCGTCCGGCGTGAACGGAGATTTCGAGACCAGGATCGTTCCCATCGCAGCAGCTTCGTTCATCGTGAACGCGACGTTGCCAGCGGGTCTCGAGCTGATGAGCATGACGTGCGACCGCGTGTCGGCAATGCCCGCATCGCCCAGCGCCGTCGCGGCGAGCGCGACGAGCCGCTGGGTTTCGGCCGGCGCGTCCGGCACATACCACCGCGTCATGGTGAGCACGCCTCGATCGGAGAGCCGCGACAGGAACGTCCTCCATCCGTCGAGCGTATACAGACCATTCTCCGAAAGCACGAATCCTCCGGAAGAGGTCGCTGCCCAGGTGTCGATGAGCGATGCCTGGATGACATCGTAGTTCTTGCCGGAACGGGCGATACCCACCCGCGCCTCGTCGTGAATGAGCGCCACTTCCGGACGGGTGGCGGTGGCGTTGTACGCGACGAACTCGCGCTGGAGCAGATCGACGAGGATGCCATTGAGCTCGTAGCCGTCGACCCGCGCCGCGCCGTGGGCGAGCGGCGGCAGCAGGTCGCGTCCTCCGCCCACACCGATGATGGCCACGCGGGCGAGGGGCCGTTCGAGGCGATATACCGCGTACTGCGGTCCCGCCTTCCACCAGCCTCGCGCGCGCGGAGGCTGGCCGTCCGCTTCGATCGGCGCCGGCATCATGACCGTCGCGGCCGACTTGTCGATGATGATGTAACGGGCGTCGCTGCCTCCGTCGATGACCTGGATTCGGCTGTACTCGTTCCAGCGCTCGACGAGCGGCGACTCCTTGCCCGCGGATTGGAGGTGGAGCAGGGACCCGCCCGCCATGGCGTTGGCGATCAGCACGACCCCTGCGGCAGCGCCGATCAAGGCGCTTGTGGTCCGATGCAGCGAGCGCGCCGGCGCAACGATCACGCCGGCGAGCGCGGCGAAAAACGACGGCACGAGAAGCACGGCCGGTCCCTGGACGATTCGCATCAGCGCGATGGCGGCGATGCAGGCGCAGGCGGCGGCGATCAGGTCCGACGCGTAAAGCGTCCCGATCCACGCCTTATCGCGCGCGAACGCCGCGGCGAGGAATGCACCCGCCGCCACCAGCCCCGGGAGGAAGACCAGGGCCTGCACCGCCACCGCCGACAGCGATGGCGTTGCACCTGCCGGAGGAAGTGCGAGCGTGGTGAAGAGCGCTGCGAGCATCGCTGCCGAGAACATCCAACCGAGCGCGGAAAGTCGCGAACGGTACGCGTGCTCGTTCATCTCCCGCACGCCCCATCGGGCAGACCAGATGCCGCCGATCACGAGCCCGGACATCACCAGCGAGATCGCAAAGAACGAGAAGTGATAGAAAAAGAGAACCGAGAAGAGCCGGGTGACCGCGAGCTCGAACAGCAGCATCGCTGCGGCGACGCAGGCGACGCCGAAGGCGAGAGCGCGAGGCGCAGCAGAGAGCGTCAGCGGAAGACCCATAGCCGGTACGCGACATAGTTGGCGCACGTCAGCAGGACGGTGGTTGCGATCTGCGCCGGCCAGACGCCGATGCCGCTCGCCAGCAGCGATCCCAGCAGCGCCGTGTTCGCGACCGCCTGGATGGCGATCGCGACCACGAAGCGCCGGCCCGCGGTGGTGAGCCCGTGGGACGGCGCGAACACCCGCCAATACGCAAGCGCGAAGCGCGTCACCGCGCCGCCGCAAAAGCCGATCCCGCTCGCGATCAGCGGCGGCACGGCGAGCTTGAGCAGCACGTAGAGCACGCCGTAATGCACGGCGACCGCGACGAAACCGGTGATCACATGCAGCGAGAAATTCGCGACGAGGCCGATGATCACGGCCCGCTGCAGGTTGCGCTCGGGATCGACCGCGACCGCCGTCCCGGTCGTGGCGTGCCCCGTCGCGGGCTTATCTCCCGACATCGCCAACGCCTCTTGCCTGCTTCCGAGGGCGATAGACCGCCAGCCACTCGTCTTCGTAGACCGGCAATCCGAAGCGAGCTGTAAGCGCCGTCGCGCACGGTGCGACATCGTCGCCGACCGGCGCTTCGATGCCGTTTGCGACATAGCGGTACGGCTTCTGCCACGCGACGAAGTCGACGCTCTGCGCCGCGAGTGCCGCGTCATCGCCGAGATGGACCGCATTGCGGAAGCGGAAGCGCTTGTCGTCGGGGACCTCGTTCGTCCGGAGGCTCGCGCACAGCGGCGTGAGGAACCCCGAGAGTACGCGCTGGTGGCTCAGGCGTTGCCAGCGCGGCGCATCCCAGCCGACGCTTTCTGTCGGAAACGGCGCCACCGCGACAGTGATCGAGCCCGGTGGGCGGTCGGCGAGATTTGCCCACCACGGCGAGAGCGGAATTCCATCCATGAAGTCCACGATCGGGTTATGTGTCCGGCGGAAATCGAATTGATAAAGCCCGTGCAGGCTGTTGCCGTTGGGATGCATGAGAACGGGCGAAAGCGGTGTGGTGGTCGCGAGCGCCAGAAGTGGTAGCGCTGCGGCTCCCACGCCGCAGGCGCCGGCGAGCGCTGGCGTCACGCGCCGCCCAGCAGAGGCGGCGTTCACTGCCCGGCCGACTCGTGCCGCGCCACACGCGGTCGACAGCAGGAGCAGCGGGAGGATCGGCAGCAGGTAACGCCCGAGCGTGAGCGGATTGTGGATCCAGGCCGGGCGCGTCACGGCGATCATGAGCACGCACAGGGCGAGGCCGGCGAGCATCGATCCCGCCTCGGGCAAGCGACGCCACACGACCGAAACGCCGGCGATGGAGAAAACGCTGCAAATCAGTAAAGCGATCGTCGACCCCGTGCCGAACCAGGCGTACCAGACGCCGATCAACGTATCCACGTGCGGCAGATCGATGCCGCTCTTGAGGCTTAGCGACTCCGGGTGCGCCAGCAGCGGTGGTAAGAGCAGAGCCGTCATCGGCACGCCCGCCGCGAGTGCCGGAGCGGCGAGTCGCAGGAGCTTGGCCCAGCGCGTCGCACCGTACGGGTCCCGCAGCGCTGCCCACGCCGATGGAACGAAGGGTGCGACGACGAAAGGAACAACCACCGGATGCAGCCACGACGCGAGCGTAGCGCATGCAGCATAGAGCGCAAGCGCCGCTCCGCCGTGGCGCTCGACATGACGTCGGAACGCGACGTGCGCGGCATACACCAGGAGCAGCGTCAGTGCGTACGGCCGTGCGGTGCGCCCGAAGAAGTACAGCAGCGGCGAAATTGCGAGCAGTGCCGCGAACAGAAGCGCCTCGCAGCGGCCAACGTGCCGCGCGGCGTACCACGGGAACAGCACCAGCGTCGCGACGCCGGCTGCGAGCAGCGGCCAACGCATCGCGAGCTCAGACAGACCGAAGACGCGCGACTCGAACAGATAGAGCAGCGTCAGCGGAATACTCGAATCGGAATGGCCGAAGTCGAGGAACACGGTCGCCGGAGTGTCGTGGACGACGCGATAGACCGCGTGCCACTCGTCGTCGAGGAGGAGTTGCGAGAAGATCTGGTCGAGCCGCAGCCAGACTCCGCCGCCGATCGCCAGCGCCAATGACGCTAACCACAGCCAGCGGCTACGGCGCGGCCAGGGCGTCCCAGCCATCCTTGGCGATGCGCGCGACGATATGGAATTTGTCTTTGCCGAGCGGACGGATCACCGCGGCTTCGCCCTCGGCGAGATAGGATTCGCCGGTCACAGCGCGGAACGGGTTGCCGTGGCTGACGATAGCGACATTGGTACCGGGAGGCGGGGCGGTCGAGAGCAATCGGCGCAGATCGGCGTAGCGGTCGGGCGCCACACCGTTGGCAGGCCCGCCGCGGACCGCGGGCGTCGCGGCGGCGCGGCCGAAGATCAGTTTCGCCGTTTCCATCGTGCGGCAGAACGGGCTCGCCAGCACGTCGCCGACGGGCACCCCGAGACGCGCGATCGCCGAGCCGATCGCCCGCGCTTCGGCGCGTCCTGCATCAGTCAGGTTGCGCTGGCGCGCGCAATCCTCATAGCCGGTCATCTCGTCGTCGTTCTGCCCGAAGTCGGTCGAGGCGTGCCGAAAGTAGACCACCAGGCCCCCCGCCTTGAGCGCGGCGAGCAATGGCCTGCCGGCGAGCGTTTGCGCGTCCGTTGCCGCCGCGAGCAATGGGGCGGCGCAGAAGAGCGCGAAGAACGCGACCAGCGCCGCGCATAGGCAACGTCGTCGTCCCTGCGGAAGCGGGAATGACCGATACGTCAGGAAGCCGCGCCGCGAGTGCGCCATCGATCAACCCGCGTCGATGTCGGCGAGCGGCACTACCGATCGCGGCGCCGAGAGATCATGATCGTCATCGCAGGCGAGATCGCCGTCGGGTGTCGGCGAGCCGGTCGGGCGGATCGCGGTGAAATCGCGCAGCGTGCGATCGAGGAGGTGCGTGGTGACGACATTGCCGAGCGCGTTGAAGATCGTCTCGGCCCGGCCGGGATATTTCTTCTCCCATTCGCGCAGCATCGCGGCAACCTGTTTGCGCTGCAGGTTCTCCTGCGAACCGCAGAGGTTGCACGGAATGATCGGGAACGCCATCGCGTCGGCGTAGCGCGCGAGGTCGCGCTCGCGTACGTAGGCGAGCGGCCGGATCACGATGTGGCGGCCGTCGTCGGAGACGAGCTTCGGCGGCATGGTCTTGAGCTTCCCTCCGAAGAACAGGTTCAGGAAGAAGGTCGCCAGGATGTCGTCGCGATGATGGCCGAGCGCGATCTTGGTCGCGCCGATCTCGGTGGCGACGCGATAGAGCACGCCGCGGCGCAGTCGCGAGCACAGCGAGCACATGGTCGCGCCGTCGGGAATGACGCGCTTGACCACACTGTAGGTGTCCTGTTCCTCGATCCGGAACGGCACGCCGCGCTCGGTCAAGTAGCGCGGCAGGACGTCGGCGGGGAACCCGGGCTGCTTCTGGTCGAGGTTGACAGCGATGATCTCGAAGGACAGCGGCGCGCGAGCCTGGAGCGAAAGCAGGACGTCGAGCAGTCCGTAGCTGTCCTTGCCGCCGGAGAGGCAGACCATCACGCGGTCGCCGGCTTCGATCAATCCGAAGTCGCCGATCGCCTGGCCGACCTGGCGACGCAGGCGCTTCCTGAGCTTGTTTGCCTCGAAATCGGCGCGGCGCGGGTCGCCCGCACGGGATGCGCGGCGAACCGGCGGTTCTGCGCTGTTGGGTCGGATGGATATGGAGGTGCTCATCTTACGTCTCAGTCGCCGCGTGATGCACGCTGCGGGGTCCGCTCCAGTGGGCGCGATGGTAGCATAGCGGCCCCGATGCGGGGCGCAGCCAGGCGCCTCGCGATGCAGAGGACCGAATGCTCAAAATCAGCCACGCCTTCGACGCCGGGGCAATCGAGCCGATCGCTTTCGATCGCGCCGACGACATCCGCGTCGACATTCGCGCCGATTCGCACGCCGATTTCCGGCAATGGTTCTACTTCCGCCTGCAAGGCGCGCGCGGTCAGGCGTGCCGGATCCGCTTCGGGAACGCCGGCCGCTGCACGTACGTCGATGGCTGGCCAGGCTACCGCGCGGTCGCCTCGTACGACCGCCGACAATGGTTTCGCGTTCCGACGAGTTTCGACGGAACCGTCCTCGAGATTGCCCACGTTCCCGAGCGGGATTCGGTGTGGTACGCCTACTTCGAGCCGTATTCCTGGGAGCGGCATCTGGAGCTTCTCGGCCGCGCCGAAGATTCGCCGCGTGCGCGAGTGCGCGACCTGGGCAGCACGGTCGAGGGCCACGACTTGAACCTGGTGACGGTCGGCACGCCCGGCGAGGGCAAGCGATCGTTCTGGATT
>VBCL01000021.1:0-200 GCA_005888865.1 Betaproteobacteria bacterium
CGGGCAGCGGCTCGCTCACGGCAGGCAGTTCGGGCGCGCGCGCGCGGCGACCTGGTCACGCGTTCGGCTGCTCGCGATGCTCCTCGCGGCGCCGCTGCTCCCGCTGGCTTTCCTGCGCAAGATCGTACGCGCAGCGCGCCGTCATCCCGTATGCTCCCCCCACGTGCTCCAGGCTCTGGGCTGGCTGCTGGTGTTCGTGA
>VBCL01000021.1:268-12468 GCA_005888865.1 Betaproteobacteria bacterium
GGAGCGCTCGGTCACGCGGCCGACGGCGTTTCGATCAGCGTGATCATGCCGGTCTACAACGGCGGGGAGGTCCTGCCCCGGAGTCTTCCGCCGCTGGTCGACATGCTGCGCGCCGGGGAAATTGCGGAAATCATCGTCGTCGACGACGGATCGACCGACGCTTCGGCCGAGATCGCCAGAGGCCATGGCGTCCGGCTGCTGCACTCGGGTGGCAGGCTGGGCCCGGGCGGAGCACGCAACGTGGCCGCACCCTCGGCGATCGGTGAGGTCCTCTGGTTCGTCGACGCGGACGTCGTGGTGCACGAGGATGCTGCTCGCGTCCTTCGCGACGCGTTTTCGCTCACCGCTGCCGCCGCGATCTTCGGCAGCTACGATGACCATCCGCCGGCGCACAACTTCCTCTCGCAGTACAAGAATCTGGTCCATCGTTACTACCACCGCCGTGAAGCCGGCGACGCCGAGACGTTCTGGGCCGGGTGCGGGGCGGTACGCAAGGAAAGCTTCCTCGCCGTCGACGGGTTCGACGCCGCGCACTACCCGTATCCGTCGATCGAGGATATCGAGCTCGGTTGGAGACTGCGACAGTGCGGGCTGTCCATCGTGCTCCTGCCCGAGCTGCAGGGCACGCATCTGAAGGTGTGGCGTCTCGTGAACCTGGTGCACACCGACGTCTTTCGCCGGGCGCTGCCCTGGTCGCGCCTGATCCACAGTCACGCGGCCCTTGCGGACACGCTGAACATCGGCGCGGGCGAGCGCATCAACGCCGGCTTGGCGCTCGCAGCGCTGCTCAGCCTCGCGGGTGCGACGGCGAGGTTGGTGCCGTGGTGGGCGCCGGTGGCATTCGCCGCTGCGATCGCAGCGGGCAACCGCGAGCTCTTCGTCTTTTTCTATCGCGCTCGCGGCGCGATCTTCGCGATGCGTGCGGTCCTCTTTCATCAGGTCTATTACCTGTACAGCGCGGCGACGTTCGCGTGGTGCTGGCTCGAGCGATGCTGGCAGAGCCTGCACAGTCGGAGCGAGGCGACCGCGCGCGAATCCGGGGCGTCGGACCAGCGCCGTTGAGGAGCACGCGGGATCAGGTCGACGCGGCCGCCGCCCCGGCAGGCTCGACGCCATTATCCGGCATTGGCTGCGGCCGTTTGCTCGCGATCAGCGCAAGATAGAATGACAGCGCGGGAACAAGTTGGAGGAGAAACCGGTTGAGCAGACTCTCTTCGTCGACGCCGCCCGCCGCGCTGCTGTAGAAGAACACGACGACGACCAAGGCCACCCCCGCCAGGATCGTGACCGTGGCGGGCGCGATGTTCGTCTGCAGCAGCCGCCGCCAGTTGAAGGCGATCACCGCGATCGCGGCGTACCAGAGCAAGTGCCAGTTATCCATCACGAACATGTGCTGGTAGATCGGCAAGGTGACGTTTTCGAAACGGGCACTCAGTACGTAGCCCATGAAATTCGTCTGCACGGGGCCGAATAGCAGGTATCCGACCGCGGCGGCGCCGATCGTGGCGGTGACCACCAGGCCAATGCGACGGTTGAACGCGACGACGACCGCGGGCGCAAACGTCAGTGCCCAGAGCACGCCCTCCCGCTTGAACAGCGTGCAGGCCATCAGCATGACCAGCGCCAGAATCGCATCCTGTCGCTGCCGGGTGAGCACCCAGTGCCAGAGGCTCATCGCTGCCAGTCCGTACGCGACGGCAACGAAGATATCAACCATCCCTGCCAACGCGCCGTGAACCTGGAGGAAGGGGAGCGAGAGCAGGAGATAGGTGCAGACGATCGACTTGACCGGGCCGGTATCGAGCCGGCGCAGCTGGCCATAGAATGCGAAGCCGAGTGCTACGAAAACCGCAGGCCACGGCATGTTGATCAGCGATTCATCCCAGCGACCAATGCAGAGGGCGGTCCAGACCTGGAGCAGCGGCGCCGTGCCGGGGTAGCCGGGGTTCGGATCCCAGAAGTGCAGCTCGCCTTCGAGGCGATACCAATCCGCAATCTCGACGAAGGGCAACAGGCGGCCGTACTCGTACCAGACGCGCGCCTTGTCCGCCCATTGCGCCATCGCATCATAGGGAAGCAACAGACTCCAGGTGACGAATACCGCGATCACCAACGCTTCGATCGCGCAGAGTGCAAGGAACATCCAGAAGAGCCGGCGCGATGCCGTCGGGACGGACGCCAGGCCGGCCCGCGCTCGCCGCCAATCCTCGTGCAGCGAGCGTTGCGATTTCATCCAGAACCACGCGGTGGCGGCGAGCGCGAGCATCGGGAGAGCGATCCATGCCAGGCTCCAGCGCTGACCGGTGAGGTCGACGAGCCTCATCACCAGCGTTGTCGCGAACGCCCCGGCCACGTACCCGTAGCCCACCGAAAGCGCCCCGCGTTTGTCCTGCTCGCTTCGCCACAGAGCGCGGACCCAGAGCGTACCCGTGACCCAGGGCAGCCCAACGCTCACGAGGACGCCGACGAGATCACGCATCATGATCGGCGCGTGGAGGGGCTGCGCATCAGACTGGCGTGGCGTCGGCTCATGGCATTCAGCGGATGCGAAGCAACAGGGCTTCCGGCTGCAACGCAATCGGGTCGGCCGGCCTAGTGCCGCCATTCGGCCACACCACGACGTGGCGCCCGGGATCGTAGCCCACCATCCGCGAATAGACGAGCAGCAGGTAATCGCCCGTCCGCAGGAGCGCCGGGTCCGCTGGGGTCGCCAGCCACTCTGACGCTCGGTAGACATTGTGTGGATAGAGGAAGAACGCTGCTCGCGAGCAGATCGCCGTGTTGTCGCAGAAAAGCACGACCCGTGCCGGCGGCGCCGGCAGCGCTGCTTTCATCTTTTCCACGAGTGCGAAGAGCGTCGAGTCTTCAGCCGCCTGGTGTTTTTCCTCGCTTGTCTTGCCCGCGAACGGAAGTCCCTGATCGACCAAGTCGCGCCACAAGCTCGCCTGCCAGCGCAGATCGAGAAGCACCCAGCCGCCGAGAAAGATCGCCCAGAGCACGCGTCGATCGCGACGCCAGCCGCGCTGGCGCGCGAGCAGAAGATATGCAGCCATGGCGATGCCTTCCGCGATAGCCACCGCCGCCAGCAGCGGCAGCTCGTGCGCCCGCTCGCTGTCGAACGGAAAGTGGGTGGAATAGCCGTGCAGGGAGATCTGGGCACCCCACTCGCGGAAGATATCGCTCGCTATCGCTGCCGCCGAAGGTGAGCTCAGGCGCGCCGATCCAACCCGCAGCGGAGCCCCCAGGTCCGACCGGACTACAAGCGCGACTCCGATGACGGTTCCGCTCCAGCCGTCGGCCGCTCTCAGCTCGAGCGGAGCGACGCCGTTCACGAGCCACTGCAGTGGCTTGGAGTAGTTGCGTTTCGGATGCTCCTGCGTTTGCCATACGAAGTAGATCCGGGAGGGAGGCGCCGCCGAGTCGAGTCTCACCTCGACTCGTGGAAAATCCTTTGCCTGGAACGGCGCGAGCCTGGCGGACAGTATCGCGGCGCCGCCGGCCCCGAGCGCCTCCAGCACGAACCCGTTGCGCTCCTTGCGACCGGACCCCTGGATCGGAATCCAATCCGATCCCGAGACGAGGATCGGGGTCGGCCCGTCGGCCCAGCCGCCGGTGCTCATGGTAACGACCGCGTAGAGCAGCACCGCGCAGAACGCGATGCCGAGCAGCGTCGCGGCCAGCCACTGCGGATGGGAAACCGTCGATGTCCCGTCCGGGATCGCCGTCGTGCTCTTGGCTGTGGTCAAGCCTCCGGTCCTCTCGCTTCCCCCTGCGCGCGCACCTGCCGCGCAGCGTGCCGGATCGTACCATCCGGACACGGGCTTGAGACATGCGGCGGATGCGCTCGGCAGCCCGCTATTCCAGCCTGGCAAGCGCGTCCCCGGGGCCGAGGGCGTAACCCGCCACCTCCCCGATCGTCCACACCAGTGCGAAGAGCGCGAGCAAGGGCAGCAACGAAAGAAACTCGTCCCAATACCGGCGGCGGCGCAGGGCACCTCGCTGGAACCGCCAGAGCAGGAGGATGGGGAGCAGCGGCGAAAGCAGCAACGCGGCAGCTCGTCTTGGCCACGCAATCCGTCCGAAACGATTGCCGGCGTAATAGCGCGAGTAGAGAAAGCGCTGCTCCAGAAACTCCATCAGGCCGAAATGCTTGCAGTGCGCGACGCGTACTTCATCGGCGAACACCAATCGCGCGTGCTGCCGCAGCAGCGTCGGATGAACGGTGGTCTCCCAGAAGCCCGCAACGAGCGCGTTCCGGTCGAGGGCGAGCAGACGCTGCCGCACGTACGCCACGTTCATCCCGGGCAGGTCCGTGTCCGGGCCACTCTTGCGCGGCGGAAGATAATTGCCGTATTCGCACTGGAACGTCGCCCGGTCGACCCAGTGCTGCGAGAGTCCATTGACAACCGTGCCGCCGACAGCCGCAACGCTGTCCACTTCCCTCGCGAAGGCGCTGACGATCTGCGCCAGCCAGTCGCGCGCGGGAACGCAGTGGTCTTCCGTCACGACCGCGAAGCGTCCGCGCGCGGCCACCAGGGCCGCCGTGCGCAGCGCGGGGAGTGAGGCGTCGGGCGGGAATCCCAGCAGGCGCACCTCCGGGAAGTCGCGCTCGATTCGACGGCTCACGGCGTCGTTCAGCCGGTCGGCGACGATCACCTCGTGACTGACCGCGGGCTGTTGCTCGCGCAAGGCGCAGAGCGTGTCGACGATCCGGGCCGCTTCAAGCTTGCTGACGCGGCCGATAAGGACCGAGCAGACGATCTCCGGCGATGCCTCTCCAGGCGCTGTTGCAGAGCCACTGGCCGCGAGGCTCGTCACGCTCTAATCCAGGCGGTCGCAGGCATCGCCTGCGCCCAGAAGGTAGCCCAGGAACTCGCCCCACGACCAGGCGATCTCCGACAGCACCACCCAATGCAGCTGCCGCCAGTAGGCGAGGCGCAGATCGGCGTGGCGCGCCGCTGCGCGCCAGACCCGAGCGCACCTCAGAACCGGCAGCACGGGCGCGAACAGCACGCACGCCCAGCGTGGCGGTTGCCCGGGTTGCTGGTGACGGCACGCGCCGAAACAACGCCCGTGCAGGTAGCGGCGACGCAGGAAGCTCCCCGGCTCGAGGTTGCGCCGGAAGACGACCTGCATCTCGTCGCAGCGCGAGGCGACGATGTTCTGTTCGCGCGCGAGCCGCCACAGCGTGAACGTCTTGAACCAACCGCGCTCGCGCAGCACATCGTTCGAATCGAGAAGTGCGCGCTCGCAGGCGAAATTGATTCCGGGTACCTCGTGGACCGACGGGTGATGCGGATGATGAAACTGGGCATATTCCACAAGGTAACCGACGATCATCCACTCCGACGGGGGCCACCCCGGCGCCACCGGCCCGGTGAACACGCGCGTGCCTGTGCCAAGCTCCCGCAACAGGGTGCTCCACCACCCCTTGTCGGGCGGGCATTCGACATCCATCGTGACCACGTAGCGCTGCGTCGAGGCGGCGATCGCCGTGCCCCACAAGCGCAGGATCGAAGGTTGCCCGCCACAGCGGTGCAGCTGCCAGCCTGCGGCGTCGAGCGCCGCGGGATCGGCCAACGNNNAAGATGGACATCGACACCGGCGCCGATCCGGAAATCCTGCTCCTGCAGCGCTGTCAGGAAAGCAGCCGGATCGCAGCCGCCCTTGGCAACGACGCACAGACTGATCGACGTCCCGGGAGGAACCGTGCTCACGTCAGCGCGATCGCGCGGTCTGTCGCGTGCGATTCGTACGCAGCCAGCATGAGCGCGAGGGAGCGGCGGTTGTCGGCGGCGTCGCACGGCGGGGTCCGACCCGTATCGAGCGCCTCGACGAACTCGCAGAGGAGGTTCCGCGTCGCGCTGGACAACAGGTCCAACGGGTCGGTCGCGATGCGGCGCGACGCTTCGCCGTGCCACAGGTCCGCGCTGCCGCCCAGCGCGATGTCGAGCTTGGCGAATGGGCGCCGGGTGCCGCCCTTGATGCCGAGACGGAGCTCGATGCCACCGCCGATATGCGTCTCGATGCAGCCCACTGTGCCGTCGAGGCGGATGTCGAGGTAGCGGTGCCTGCCGCGACACAGTCGGTCGAGCGTGATCGCGGCGACCCGGTCGCCGCTGAAGGCGAGCTCGACCAGGTTGAGATAGTCGGGCCCGCCGGCGCCGCCCGGACGCGGCATGCGGCAGCGGATCGACGCGGGTTCCTCACCGAAGAAGTAGCGGCAAAGGTCGAGCGCATGCGTGCCGAATTCCTGTCCGGTCCGTCGCAATTCGGTTCCGCGCCAGCCCGATTCGGTCGACGGTGACACGCGGAAGGTCTGGGTCATGCTCAGGAACTGCAGCTCGCCGAAGTCCGCCGATCCGATCATGTCTCGCGCGCGCCGGTGCACGTTCATGAACCGGTATTGGTTATTGACGATTACGCGACGCGAGCGCTCGCGGGCGAGCGCGATGATCGCGTCGGCCTCCTCCAGACTTGGCATGAACGGCTTCTCGCACAGCACGTGCGCACCGGACTCCAGGGCGTCGCGCACCAGTGCGAAATGCGAGTCGGGAGGCGTGGCGACGATGACGATATCGGGAGTGGTTGCCCGCAACAGCGTCGCGAGATCCGCAAAGAGAGGAAAGCCGAAGTCGGCGTCCGGCGCAACCGGATCTGCGCCACCGACGACCGAGACCCGATCGACCCTGGACAACGCGGGTATGTGGATATCGCGAGCGGCACGGCCGAGGCCCGCGATTGCGATTCGATAGGTCTGAGGGCGAAGCGCAGGCGTTATCATGGCGTTCGCATCCAGACATTTCTTTTGCGATGAACCCGCATCCGGTCGACGCTACCGATTTCTCTCCCGCCTACTTCGAGCGCATGGCGGCGCTCGAGGACTCGCATCCGTGGACCGCGTCGATGCGAAAGCTCACGCTCGCGCTGCTGCAGCGGCATTGCCCGGCGCGACCACGGCGGATGCTCGACGTCGGATGCGGAACAGGGCGGTTTCTCAAGGACTGGCAGATGACGACCTCCGCTCTCCAGTGGCTCGGCATCGACCTTTTCCCGGAGGCGCTGACTTTAGCACGAGATCGTTGCCGGGCGTCTCTGAGCGCCGCGTCCGCGGCGGCGCTGCCGTTCGGCGCGGCGAGCGTCGAGGCGATTCACTGTGCCGACGTTCTGCAGCACATGTCGCTTGCGGATTGCGCGCGTGCGCTCGACGAGTTCGCGCGGGTACTCGTTCCCGATGGCGTACTGGCACTGCGCGTGAGGGGCGCGCCGAGCTTCCGCCGAGGCAACGACAGGGACTTCTCGCATAGTTTCACGCCGGCCGGCCTCCGCGCCACACTGGGCACGAGAAATTTCGAAGTCCTTTTCCTGTCCAGGGTCAATGCGATGCCCTCGCTCTGGGCGGAAATGCGGGAGCGCGGAGGCGCGCCGCATGCAGGCAGCACGGTCAAGCACATCGTGGTTCGCCGCGAAGGCGACGCGCGCTCGGGCTTGCTTCGCGCCTACCTGGCCCTCGAGCGCGCCTGGGTGTCCATCGCGCCCTTCGGGCTTCCCTGGGGCCACACCATCGTTTGCATCGCCAGGCGCCGCGGAGCCCGGGTCGCAGGTGCGTGACCTCACGCTGGCGCAGGCCGCCTTGCCGCCCATTGCAGCCCCGCGATGAGCGCAAACAGCGCCCAGCAGGCGAGCAGCCATGCCCACGTGCGGTGTTCGAGGAGCTGGTAGATCGCTGCGTGCAGAGCAATGGCGGCGGCGGTCCAGTAGCTCGAGCGCTGCCAGGCCTTCCACCGCACTGCGCCCAACCGCTTCAGCGACCAGTTGTTCGACAGGGCGAGCAGGACGAGCAGCAGCAGTGTGGCGGCGAGCCCCAGATCGTTGGTGAGCCCGAACGGATCGATGCGTGGCCAGGGGAACCCTTGATCGGGCGATGCGCGAAAGAAATAGAGCCACACATTGCCATGCATGTGCACGAACAAGCCAAAGCCAACGTGCACCATAGCGAGGAGCGCGGTCCAGATGCCGAAATCGCGCCGCAGATACGAAGAGGTGGGCATCCGCCGTCGGCGCATCGCGTGCCAGGGTCCGAGACCCAGAGTGACCGTCAAGCAGAGGAGAGACGCGTACGCGGTGACGAAGCTCACCGCGTACGCGACGCTGCGTTGCGGCCAGTACAGCGCCGAAAGCACGATCGCGGCGAGCGAGACGGCAGCGAGGCCTGCATGTCGAAGGAAGCGCGTCATGCGCGTGTCTAGGGAACCTCTGAATAAGTCCCGCGTGGCCGCGACGGAGGCTTCCCGGGATGAGATGCGCGAAGCGATGCGACGCCCGTGGCAGGCCCCACGGGCGAGCGGCGCGACAAAGCAGATCGCCCGGAAAGCCCCGTCCCTCCGGGTTTCGGCGCAATGGCACTCATCTGCGTTGTTGCGCGGCTTGCGAATAGGCATCAGCTATTCGCTGCGCCCTCAGTTGGCAAATGAGGCCTAGCATCTGAACCATTGCAGAAACGCGGCTCATGTGCGACTTGTTCAGAGGTTCCTTTGTCCGGTCGCGGGGCAATAACGGAACGTGCGCAAAGCCGGCGGCGCCGATGCGGCGGCGCGCCGCCCCGGGCGCCGGGCAAAGCGTTGGCGCATGAGGCTCACATCGAGATTGTGCACGGGGTCGTATACTTGCCCCCGTCGCTCGGACGCGCGCGAAAGCGTGGCCGGCGCAAACCCTTCATGCCCTCCCGCTCTCTACCTCCTGCCGCGAGGCTGCTGCACAATATCATCTGGCAAGCCGGCGGTGAAGCGGCCAGCCGCATCATCGGGTTCGCGATCTCGATTCTCCTTGCCCGAACTCTCGGGGTCGAAGCATTCGGCGTTTTCGGCACCGCGTTCGCGATCGTGGGTTACGTCGCCGTGCTTGTTGCCGCGGGGTCCGATCTCTACGGTACCCGAGCGCTCGCCCAAGGCCCCGGTGACGCCGCCGAGCTCGTCGGCCGGGTGTCGATCGCGCGGCTGCTGTTCGCGGCGTGCGGCGCCGTGCTCATCGCGGTGCTTGCGCCGGCGATGGCGACCGGAAGCCATCTTGTCGTCCTGCTCATTGCCGCGACAAGCCTGTTCACGCTGGCGCTGAATCTCAACTGGGCGCTCCGCGCGCTCGAACAGGGACGCACGCTCGCAATCGGCGTGACGCTGCAGCACATCCTGTTAGGGCTGCTGGTTGTTCTGTTATGGCGCGCACAGGATCTCGACGCGCGGTTTGCAGCCGCTGCCATGGTCCTCGGCGAGTGCTTCCTGGTCGCGTGGAATTTGCGCGCGGTCCGTGTCGCCGTCGGGAAGATACGCTTTGCGCCGCCGGGTGCCGAGACGTTTGCGATCATGCGAGGGGCGAGTGCGGTCCTCGTCGCGCGGTTGCCGCGCATGCTCTTCTACCAGGGCGATATCGTTCTGGTGTCATGGCTCGCCAGCGCCGCCGCGGCCGGCGAATACGTCGCCGGTCAGCGGATCGTGCTGTCGCTGGCGATGATCGCCGTCCTTGTGCAGTGGGGCGTCTTTCCGCACGCATCGCGGCTGGCGGTGCGCGACCGCGCCGGGTTCTTCTCGTTCCAGTGCGCGATCGTACGCTACGTGCTGCTGGCGCTCGTGCCGGTTTCGATACTCGGATTCGTGTACGCCCCGGACCTGGTGCAGATCCTGTATGGCCCTGCTTATGCGGAGGCGAGCGGCGCGCTGCGCTGGCTGTTCTGTGCCTTGCCGGTGTTCTCGGTGAGCCTCATTGTGCAGGATTCGCTGTTCGCCCTGCATCGGAACACGACGGTGATGATCGTCAATTATCTCGCCATGGCGCTGCATCTGGCGGTGGCGATGACGCTCATCCCGCGGCAGATGGGAACCGGCGCTGCGATCGCCTGCCTCGGGGGCGAAGCCGCTGGGCTCGTCGCCCTCTTGGCCACGCTGAGTCGAGACCCGGGCTGGTCGCCTGCAGCAAAGCGCGTCGGGTGGCGTTGCCTCGCGCCGCTCGTCGCGGGCGCGGCCATGGCGATCGCACTCGCGGTCGGAGCGAATCTGGCGCCTGCCCTGAGGCTTGGCGCGAGTCTGGTTGTCTTCGTGATCGGCGGCGTGGTCGTGCGTGCGCTCGCACGCGACGAGATCGCGGCGGTGGCGGATTTTCTGCGTCGACGCAGCGTGCAGCCCTAGGAAACTTCGCTGGCTCTCGTCTGACCGCGCCTCTATAATGATCGCGCCAACTTAAGCCAGGTCCCGACCAAGTGTCCGTCTTCACCCGAATTCTGCGTCACGGACGCCTGTCACTGACGGCGCTGCGCCATCGTCAGGGACGGACACCGCCGTTTTTGACGGTATACATGAATTCGATATGCAACCTGACCTGCGAACATTGCTACTACTGGCGTAATCTCAATCAGCGCGATGACCTGACGCTCGAAGAGTTTTCCAGGCTCAGTGCGGAGCTCGGCGGATTCGAGAACCTGAATCTGTCCGGAGGCGAACCCTTCATCCGCTCCGAGTTCGCCGAGGTCTGCACACTTTTCATCCGCAACAATGGCGTCAGGCAGATCTACGTCCCGACCAGCGGATACTTCACCGAGAGGACCGAGAAGGCGCTGCGCAAAGTTCTGCAGGAACCCGGCCTGCAGCGGTTCGTGTGCGAGATTTCACTCGACGGCATGCCCGAATACCACAACCGGTTCCGCGGCAACCCCAAGTCCTTCGACAACGCGATGGCGACGTACGACATGCTGGCGCGGCTGCAACGCGAAGACGCGCGCTTGCGCATCCATTCCAGCGCCACGGCCAGCCATGAAAATATCGACGAGCTGCGTCGGCTGACCAAGTTCCTATACGACCGGTGCCCGGCAATGGAGCACCACACCCTCGGGATGATACGCGGCGATCGCAAGAATCCTTCGCTGACCGGTCCGTCTCTTGCGCGCTACTCCGAGCTCTACGGCTACATGCGCTCGGTGTGGAAGGACCGCGAGCAAAGCCGCTTCGGCGCCATTGTCGAACCGATGCTGCAATGGGCAAAGGTCAGGACCACAGTCAGCAACACCCAATACGTTCCCTGCACTGCCGGCAATATGACCGGCGTGGTATACGCCAACGGCGACGTCAGCGTCTGCGAGAGCCATCCTCCGATCGGGAACCTGCGCCGCGAATCGTTCTTCCAGATCTGGGACTCGCCGCGCGCGCAGGCGTTGCGCGAGTCGATCCGCGCGAAACAGTGTCACTGTACCGGTGAGATCGCCATGTGGCCGAGCGTGGTCTTCCAGCCGGTGCAGCTCGTACGAGCCGCCTGGAGCAGCCGCGTGTGGCGGAGCGTGCCCAGCGACGCGCAGTACAACGCACGCGTCTCACCGACGATGCGCGCTGCCGACCACGCCGGCAACGCCGGATCACAGGCGGTGCCGGTCGCGTTTCACCCGCGGCGGGCCAAAGAAGCGCTCCGGGAACCGAGCGATCTCGCGTAGCTAGCGCAGGACCGTGCTACGAACGGGAAGGTCCGCTGCGACGAGAATGCTGCAGCGGACCCGCTCGATCAGGATCGCGTCGACCGAGCCGCGCCACCAGCGCAGCGCGAATGATTTGCTGCGCGGGTGCCCGAGAATCAGGAGGTCGATGCCGAGCTCGCGCACCAGCTTGGTGATCACGTCGACCGGTTCGCCGATCACCAGATGCTCGGTTACGTTGAGCCCCTTGCCCGCGAGCAGCGCGTGTGCCTCCTTGAGATCGGCCTCCATGTGCTCGCGCTCGTCGGCCAGCGCGACCTCCGGCACGTATTCCCCGGCGAGCAGATACGCCGAAGGGTAGTGCACGACACCCGCCAGGTGAATCTCCACCGAGGGATCGGGGGCGACCCGTGCCGCCTCGTCCAGGGCGGAGCGGGATTCGGGCGTACCGTTGTAGGCGACGAGAATCTTCCTGTACATGGCTTCCCCCTCGTTCGCGCTTCAAACGCGTAGCTTCCTGATCAACAGGGCCGGGATGACCGCGGCCGCAAACGCGATCGTAACGACCAAAAAGCAATCGCGAAAGGCCGGCGTGGGGTTGCCCGACCCGGCATAGACGTCGAATCTCCACTCCAGGAGCACCGCGAGGAGGTTGACGCCCACGGCGCCTCCGAGCTGGCGGGCGAAGTTCACGGCCGCTGCGGCGTGGCCCAGGTACTCGGCGGGAAGGGTTTGCACCGCGCCGACGTTG
>VBCL01000022.1 GCA_005888865.1 Betaproteobacteria bacterium
TCGCGAAGCAAAGGGTGTTCCGGCAACCTTGCGAAGAACCGCGTCAGAAGCTGCTCGAGCTCGAGGGCCGCTAGGACCCGCGACTCCGCGAAGGTATTGGTGGCGTGCAGCCGGTACAGATACAGTGGCTCGTCGACCAGGGCGAGACGCGTTTCGTAGCTCGCGGCAAGCAGAAAGTCCCAGTCGTGGCAGACGCGCATGGCGCAAAGGCCTCCGATGCGTTCGAGCAATGCGCGGCGGAAGACGAAGTTGCCGGTCGAGATGGCGATATTGTTGTAGACGAGCACGTAGAGCGGATCGGGAGCGTTTGACGCTTCGGTGATCGCCTTGCGCAACTGCTTGACGTAGGGATCCTGCACGTCGACGTCGTTGCCTTGCTCGTTGATGAACCGGGTCCGGGAGAACGCGAACCCGGCGTCCCGGCGATCCATTTCGGCGAGCATGCGCTCGAGTCGGTCCGGTGCGTAGAGATCGTCCGAGTTCATCAGCGCGACGATTTCTCCGCGGGCCAGCGCGAGGCCGTGGTTGATGGCCTCGTGCGCGCCGGCGTTGGCCTGATGCACGACGGTCAGCACATGCGTCCTGCAGCGCGCCGCGTAGTCGTCGAGAAGCTCCCCGGTCGCGTCGCGGGAGCCGTCGTCGACGACGATGATCTCCAGGTCCGCATGGCTCTGCCCGACGACCGAATCGAGCGCCGCGACCACGTACCGCTCGTGGTTGTACGCGGGCATCACGACGGAAACGCGCGGCGCCCGTCTTCGCACGCGTTCGTCCGGATCCGAGCACACGACCCGCGCCACCGCGCAGCCGCGGGGATCCGCCACCCACTCGCTCATCGCCTTCCACGATGGCCGTTCCGGGATTTCCCTCGGCGGGCGCAGCACCGCTGCGCGTACCGCCTCGAGATAACTCCTGCCGTGGCGCGCATCCGGCTCCAGATGGCAGCCCGCGTCCCATTCGTTCCATGCGCGGACGAACATCAGCCGTGCGTCGCCCTTGAAGCGCAGCCGCGTCTGGTCCAGCGCGCGCTCGACCCAGAATCCGAAGGTCTCCGGGTTGGCGTTGACGAACACCTTGGCCGCATCGGCCATGCGAACCGTGTCGTCCCAGCCCGGTATGACACAGCGAAACATCGTGTGCTCCGGGCGCATCGAGACGAGCACCTGACCGACGTAGCTGCGATAGCTTCGGGCGTCGGCGCCAAATTCCGGCGTCAGCGCAACGATCCGCTCGCGCTCGCTTTTCGGGAAACCGCCGAGCGGTGGAGTCTCGATGGTAGCGTCGAAGCCGAGCACCGTCGGGTCGGCGCCGTACGAGCCGCCGTAGCAGGCGATATACGGATCGCCTGCGCCTGCACGCTTGCACTCGTCGCGCCAGCGCGCCGCGACCGCGCGCACGTCGGCGATCGGATCGGGCGAAGAGACGATGAAAAACGGCCGCTCACCGATGCGCAGGTAGCGTCGATCGGCGAATATTGGCACCAGCGCGCGAATGAGCGAAGCGCTTTCCGCCGGACTGAATTTGCGCTCCCGCGCCGAGTCGTCCTCGCCGAACCCCGCGCCATAATGACGATGCGTCGTCTCCCAGCACACGCAGAAGGGGAAGTCGGGCCGGCCCGAGGCAAGGATGTCGGCAAGCGTGGGATCGAGGCCGCCGTCCGCGGCGAAACGGAATACATAACAGAATCCACCGATGGCGTATTCGCGCGCGAGCGCGGCCTGCGCTTCGCGAACCGCGGCATCGCGTACGTTGCAATAGCCGAGCTCACCTGGGATCTGCGGCTGTTCGTGACCCACGAATTGCGGCTTCGAGGCCCGGACGCCGGACCACTCGGGCAGATGCTCTCCGGCCACCGGCCCGCTCGGATGCGGTGTGTCCGGCAGCCGATAGTACGCGATCACCCGGACATCCGGGGTCGCTTGATCCGGCGTCGATGAAGTCACGCGTCGATACGTACGGCGCGGGCGGGCTGCGGCAGCGCTCGGGCCTGGGAAAGATGCAGACGATCGGCCAGCGCGCGGGTCGCGCACAGCAGGCCGGGCCGGTCGTAACCCGCCGCCGACAACTCGTCGATGCGATCGATGATCTCGCACGGCGTCGCGCGCGTCGCCACCAGGAGCACCCGCTCCGCGCGCGCCTGCGCTAGCCATGCCGCCGGCGAGCGTGCAGCCCCGAGCAGCACCAGGATGCCGCCGCGGGGATGCTCGACTGCCGAGAGTGTCCGCGCGCCTTCGGTCCGCGCATCCCCTGCCTGGCCCCAGATCGTCATTGATGCCCTGCCGCACGCGACGACGATTTGCGAGAGCGCACGGTCCTCTTCCTCTCCGAGCGTCTCTCCGATCACGACGTTCACCCTGGCCGCCGTGGCAAGACTGGCCACATCGAAGGCGAGATCCACGCGGCGCACGACGCGCGGCAGCACCTCGCGGCAGACTTCCGCCTCGACCCGCGACATCGATTCGAGCAGCTGCAGGTTGCGGCGAGGCGTACCGAGGCTGGGTTGCAGCTCGATCGCCCGCCTGACCAGCCCCAACGCGATGTCGTAGCGTCCGGATTCGTATTCGACCAGGCCGAGCATGTGCGTGGCGTCGAAGTTCGCTGGATCTGCGGCGAGCACGCGGCGATACCCCTGCGCGGCCTGAACGAGGTGCCCGTTTTTCTGATCGCGTAACGCCTCGCGCATCACCTCCGGCACCCACGGCGGTCGTTCAAGCGCCCGAGACTCCGCAGCGCCCGGGGCAGGGATCGCACCGTGACACTCTTTATAGCGCTTGCCGCTGCCGCAGGGGCAGGGTGCGTTGCGGCCGACGGGGGTCATCGCTCAGCGATTCTCGTTCGGCATCCGGGTGACCCGCGCAATACGCGGCACATTCTACAGCGTTCGCTTCCGGAAATTATCCGGAGGCGAGCATCTCGCGCAGCGTCGCGGCCAGCGGAATTTCTGGAAGGCCGCCGATCAGAGCCTCGAGCTTTCGCGGCGACCCCACGACCCGCGGCGCGTCATTGGCACGAACGAGACCGGGATCGACCCGGATCCGGGGATGATGGCGCGTCTCCACCTCGAGCGCCGCGATCACCTCGCGCAGCGACACACCGCGACCGGTGCAGACGTTGACCGTGTCGCCGATCGCGGCGGGGCACGTCAGCAGCCGCCGGTAGATCTCCACGACGTTTCGAACGTCCAGGAACTCGCGCACGACGTCGATATTCCCCAGGTCGATCGCCTCTGCCCTGCGTCGAAAATGGCTGACGACCTTCGGCACGGCAAAGTGCTCGGCCTGCCCCGGGCCGGTGTAGTTGAAGGGTCGCACGACGACGATCGGCAGGCGATCGCGAAACGTCGCAGCCATGAGCTCCATCGCGCGCTTGCTCGCCCCGTAATGGCTGACCGGCGCTGGGGCCGCGGTCTCCTCGATCGCGTCGGCGTTGACGTTGCCGTAGACAGCCGCGCTGCTCGCCAGGATGACCGATCGAATCGGTGTGGACATCGCGTCGAGGGCTTGCAGCAGGGCAAGCGAGCCGAGCAGATTGACACGATAGGTCGCCTCGACATCGTCGTGCGCGACAAACGAGAGCGCTGCCAGATGAACGACCCGATCCGGCCGCGCGAGCTCCACTGCGCGTGCCATGGCTCCAGGATCGAGGAGATTCGCGTGCACCTCGCTCGCGCCTGCGGGCAGCGCCTCGGTCATGCCAACCACGCTGTAGCCATCCGCGCGGAGGCGGTCGACGAGGTAGCGCCCGGTAAAGCCCCGCGCGCCGGTAACGAGCACGCGCTCAGAACGAGACGCCACGCTCGACCCACCGCTCACTAGTATCTGCCCGGCTGCGCGAGATTCTCGAAGCGTGTGTACTGTCCGAGAAAAGCGAGCCGAACGGTGCCGATGGGACCGTTGCGCTGCTTGCCGATGATGATCTCGGCCACGCCCTTGTCCTGCGACTCCTCGTTGTAGACCTCGTCTCGGTAGATGAACAGGATCACGTCCGCGTCCTGCTCGATCGCTCCCGATTCGCGCAGATCCGACATGATCGGCCGCTTGTTCGGCCGCTGCTCGAGGCTGCGGTTGAGCTGGGAGAGCGCGATCACCGGCACCTTGAGCTCCTTCGCGAGCGCTTTCAGCGAACGCGAAATCTCGGAGATCTCGGTGGCGCGGTTCTCGCCTTCGCCAACCGCCTGCATGAGCTGGATGTAATCGACCACGATTGCGCCGAGCTTGCCGCCATATTGGCGCGCGAGCCGCCGCGCACGGGCACGCAGCTCCAGGGCGTTGAGCGCGGCCGTTTCGTCGACGTGGATTGCCGCATCGGAAAGCCTGCCCAGCGCTTCGGACAGTCGCTCCCAGTCGTCGGGGGCGAGCTGGCCGGTGCGCACCTTGTGCTGATCGAGCCTGCCGACCGAGCCGATCATCCGCATCGCGAGCTGCATCGCGCCCATCTCCATGCTGAAGACCGCGACCGGCAGCTTGGCGGAAAGCGCGATGTGCTCCCCGATGTTCAAGGCCAGGCTCGTCTTGCCCATGCTCGGCCTTCCGGCAATGACGATGAGATCGCCTTCCTGCAGGCCCGAGGTCATGCGATCGAGGTCTGTGAATCCGGTCGGAACGCCGGTGACGTCCGACGGGTTGTCGCGCCGGAAGAGGAGCTCGATCCGCTCGACCGCCTCGGTCAGGAGCGGGCGCAGCTCCTGGAACCCCTGCTGGCCGCGAGCGCCGTGCTCGGCGATCTCGAAGATTTTCGTCTCGGCGCCGTCGAGCACTTCACGTACGCTGCGGCCGAGCGGATTGTAGGCGGAGTCGGCGATCTCCCCGCCGGCGGCGGCGAGGCGGCGCAGGATCGCGCGCTCGCGCACGATCTCCGCGTAGCGGCGAATATTGGCCGCCGTGGGCACGTTCTCGACCAGGGCGCCAAGGTAGGCCATCCCGCCGATGTAATCGAGTTTCCGTAACGATGACAGAACCTCGCCGACCGTGACCACGTCGGCGGGCTTGTTGTCCGCGATCAATCCCATGATCGCGTCGAACAGCGCCCGGTGCGCGTCGCTGTAGAAATCCGCCGCCCCGACGATGTCGGCGATTCGATCCGCCGCGCCGTTCTCCAGCAGCAGCCCACCGAGCACCGATTGCTCCGCCTCCAGCGAATGAGGCGGGACTTTCAGTGCATCGATCTGGACATCGTTGGGCATCAGGAAAAGAGGGTCAGACTCGACTTTTCATGCACCGTCTCACATCTTACGAGCCGACTGCGAAAAATCGAGTCTGACCCTCATTTCCGCTCATTTCCAGCGCAGGGCCTCGCTTCAAGTCGGAACGCCCGCCGTGTCACCCTGAACCGAGACGGTGATATGCGCCGCCACATCGGTATGCAACACGACCGTCAGCGGGAACTCTCCGACCTGTTTGAGCGGTCCTTCCGGCATCCGGATCATGGCTTTCTCCACCGGGTGGCCCAGCTTCTGCAGCTCCTCGACGATGTCGACATTGGTCACCGAGCCGAACAGGCGTCCGTCCACTCCGGCCTTCTGCGTGACCCTGATGCTGACGCCCTCGAGCTTGGCGGCGTGTTCCTGCGCCAGCGTAAGCTTCCCCGCGGCGAGGTTTTCGAGCTCGGCACGCTTCGCCTCCAGGAGCTTCACGTTTTCGGGGGTCGCCCGCTTCGCCTTGCCATGCGGGATCAGATAGTTCCGCGCGAAGCCCGGCTTGACCTTGACGACTTCGCCCAGGTCGCCGACGTTCTGCACTTTTTCGAGCAGGATCACTTGCATGTCAGCATTCCCCGGTCAGTGCAAATCGGTGTACGGCAGGAGCGCCAGGAAGCGCGCGCGCTTGATCGCCGTCGACAACTGACGCTGATAATGCGCCTTCGTGCCGGTAATGCGCGCCGGCATGATCTTGCCGTTCTCCTGCACGAAGTCCTTGAGCACGTCGACGTCCTTGTAGTCGATCTGCTTGACGCCTTCGGCCGTGAACCGGCAGAACTTCTTGCGCTTGAACAGGTTGTTCCCGCGTTCGCGGCGTTTGCCGTCCTTGCCTTTTCCTTTGCCTTTGGCAAATTTCGAGCTTCTTCCCATCGGGCGAGGCATGTCAGTTTCCTTCCATCAATTCGAATTCGTTCACATGCAGTGCGACGCTGGTGCCGGTCCGGTAGCGACGGGCCAGGAAGCCGCGGCAGCGGAGCTGTGCGCCGACGGCGACCGCGGACAGGTCCTTGGCAAGCGGACCCAGCGCGATGGCGGCCAGCTCGCACGCGACGCGCCGCTCGCCGCTGGCCTCGACCTGCATCGATTCGTGCGCCAGCTGAAAATCGAGCGCCGCGACTCCCGCCGGAGTAAAGCGCAAATCGCTGCGGGCAGCGAGCCTCGCTTCGAGCGTCACCTGATTCACGGGCACCGCGCCGGCGCTTGCGTTCAACGGACCGCGGCGGTGGCCGGGGCAGGCGCTGCGGGCGCGGGGGCTGCAGGCGCCGGGCTCGTCGGCGCACCGGGCGCGGTCATCGACCGGGACTTCTCTTCCTTCATCATCGGCGAGGGTGTGAGCACCGCCTCGCGCATAGCGACGATCAGGTGGCGCAGGACTGCGTCGTTGAACTTGAAGGCGTGTTCGAGCTCGGTCAGCGTATCGTTGCCGCACTCGATGTTCATGAGCACGTAATGCGCCTTGTGCACCTTGGCGATCGGGTAGGCCAACTGGCGCCGTCCCCAATCTTCAAGCCGGTGGATACGGCCGCCCTGCCCGGTGACCATGGTGCGATACCGCTCGACCATCCCGGGCACCTGCTCGCTCTGGTCCGGGTGAACAATAAAGACGATTTCGTAGTGATGCATGCAGATTCGCTCCTTATGGACGTGTCCCAAGTGGACGTTGATTGGGCGCGCCCACTGTTGTTGCAGTGGAGCGTCACCGACGGCCTCATCCGTCTGCGAGGGTGAGGCAAGGGAACCGGTGATTATCCGTTAAAACCCGCGCTGGATCAAGGTTTTCACGGCGGAGCCGGACGGTCGCGCCGCCAAACCCTCACGGCGAGGCGCGGGAGGTACGGAAACCCGCAGCCGCGGCCAGCGCGGTCTCGCGCTCCGTTTTGGGCAAAGCCGCGAGCGCCTTGACCCGGGCGTAGAACCGCGGCAGCTCGCCGCTTTCGGCGGCGAGCAGCGCCTGGAACTGCGGCACCTTCTGCGTGTATAGGCTGACCGAGGCGAGGCTCGCGTTGGTCGGGCCCTGCGCGAACCAGTAGTCGTAGGCGCCGAAACCGCCCCACCCGCGCTTGAGCTCCGCGTAATCGGCGCGCATCGCGTCGAAGGCTGCGGCCTTGCCCGAGCGTTTCGCCTCGTCGCTTGCGTTGCTCGCGTAGAGCGCTGCGAGCTTCGCGCGCGTGCGGTCGACCAGCGCTCGGAAAGCTTCCCGGTAACGCTCGCTCGTCGCGAACTGACGGTCGAGATCCGTATCGCGTTGCCCGGCGAGCCAGCGGCGCAAGCCCTCCTCCTCGACGGCGACCGCGAACGACTCGTTGAACACCGTGTCGTCCTTGGCGTAGGCGACCTGGTGCGCCAGCTCGTGAAAGATCAGCCGCGCAATGTCGGGGTCGGGATAGCGAATGAAGGTCGAGAGCATCGGGTCGGAGAAATAGCCGAGCGTGGAGAACGCGGGCACGCCGCCGATGTGCACGTCGTCTCCAGTCGCCGCGAGACGCGCCGCCTCGGCGCGTGCGGCGGTCTCGGCAAAATAACCGCGGTAGTTCACGCAGCCCGCGATGGGGAAGCACCACTGGCGCGGCGTCAGCGACAGCTCCGGTGTGGCGAAGACGTTCCAGAGCACAAAGCGGCGGCCGAGCTCGGCGTAGCGGCGATAGCTCGCATTGTCGGGCAGCCCGAGTTGGCGGCTCGCGTAGTCGCGGATCGCGAGCACGCGCTCGAGCTTGCGTTTGATGAGCGGATCGTTGGCCGTCTCGATCACGTCCGGGATCGGTTGCGCCCGGGAGAGGAGCTCGAGCTGACCGGAGATTCCCTGCCAGTAATATTCCGCGGTCGAGCATCCGGCGAGCAGCAGCGCGGGAGCGCCGACGAGCCCAAGGAACCGAAGCGGCTTCATCGCG
>VBCL01000023.1 GCA_005888865.1 Betaproteobacteria bacterium
GCAGTCGGCGTAGACGAAGAAGCCGCCGCTCGGCATCACGGGGACGTCGAATCCGAGCTCGCGCAGCGCCGGAACGAGAAAATCGCGGCGCGCCTGAAATTCGCGGTGGCGACGTTCCACGATCTCGAGGGTCTCCGGCGTGAAGCACGCCAGCGCCGCGCGTTGCGACGGCGTGGCCGGCGAGATGTACAGGTTCTGCGCGAGCTTCTCGATGTCGCGCACGTACCGCGAGGGCGCGACCAGCCAGCCGAGCCGCCAGCCGGTCATGTTGAAGTATTTCGAAAAGCTGCTGATGACGAAGACTTCGTCGGAGAGCGCCAGCGCGGTATGCACATCGGTCTCGTACGAAAGCCCGAGATAGATCTCGTCGACGATGAGCGTGCCGCC
>VBCL01000024.1 GCA_005888865.1 Betaproteobacteria bacterium
CTTGATTCGCGAAGGACGCGTGCGGCGCGCGTACCTCGGTATCAGCGCGCAAGATCTGCCGCTCCTCCGCCGCGTCGTTCGCCATTTCGATCTTCCGCGCGAGAGCGGGGCGCGCGTCGAAGCGCTGACCCGCGATTCGCCCGCGGCGCTGGCCGGGATCCGCGTGGGCGACATCATCGTCGCGCTCGATGGCACGGCGATCGCCGGTGTCGACGATCTGCAGCGCGTGTTGACGGGCGGCCGTATCGGCGACGCGGTGAGAGTGAGCGTCCTGCGCCGCGATCAGCGCCTCGAACTGCCGGTCACGCCGCGCGAATCGCAGCACTGAGCATCCCGCTCGCTTCAAAAACGCCGCTCGGGGTGTTCTTTCCGCCGGCAAGCAGCCCGGCCTTTGCAATAGCGCAAAACTGTGGAAAAATCGGGCTAACTTGCTGAATTAAAGGTAGTCGCGATGCTGGACCGTGACGGCTATCGGCCGAACGTCGCCATCGTCATCGCCAACTCGAGGAACCTGGTGTTCTGGGGTAAGCGGGTTCGCGAGCATGCGTGGCAGTTTCCGCAGGGCGGCATCCAGGCCGGCGAAACGCCCGAGCAGGCGATGTATCGGGAGCTCAAGGAAGAAGTCGGGCTCGACGGGCGGCATGTGAAGATCCTCGGGCGGACGCGTGAGTGGATGCGCTACGAGGTGCCATCACACTGGATCAAGCGCGAGTATCGCGGCAGCTACCGGGGTCAGAAGCAGATCTGGTATCTGCTTCGGCTCGTCGGCCTCGACAGCGACGTTTCCCTGCGCGCCACCGATCATCCCGAGTTCGACGCCTGGCGCTGGCATGAGTACTGGATCCCGCTCGAGGCGGTGATCGACTTCAAGCGCGAGGTTTATCGCCGCGCGCTGACGGAGCTCGAGCGCTTCCTGCACGATCGGCCGCCGTCGCGTCGCAAGCGTCTGTACGGCTGGGCGCACACGATCGTGCCCTCGCCCTACGGCAATCCGTCCGGCGACCTCTAGGAGCCTGTCGGGCTTGCCCGCCAGGCATTTGCTGGTGGCGTAGCCGTCAGCGGAACATCCCCATCGCGCCCAAGCCGACCATACCGCCGCCCAGCATCATCGGCATCAGCACGAGTGCAAGCACCCAGAACAAGAGAATGTTGCAGATCAGCACGACCACGGTATAGGCGACGGCTTTCCCGGCCGGGCATTTCTTGACCGGCGACGCACCGAGATAAAACGTGTAGATCGAGTAGACGGCCGCGAGCAGGCCGACGATGGCACCGACGATGGGGATCAGACGGAAGATGCCGGCGACCCACGCGGCAGTATACGAATAGGCAACCAGCTTGAGCGACCCCACGAAGTTCCGTTCGCCGCCGAATGTAGGCGCGAGCGTGTCCACGATCAGTGCGACGATGGACACCGCGACAAGGGTGAGCAGGTACATGGCGATCGCGAGCGGAAGGCCGATGCCGAACCCGGAAAAGAGGCTGCGCAGGACCACGACGATCGGACCGATCGCGGCGAGAATCATGATGTAGCCGACGTAGAGCGACTGCACCGTCGCGGGCTCGGCGGCGATCTTCGGCCACTCCTCTTTCGGGTTAAGCAGGATGCTCTTGATACGTTCGATGAGATTCACGGCTCCCCTCCTTGGCGGCGCCCCCGCGCGGTTGCGCAGTGCGCACGTTGGTCTTCTTGGTCGCAGCGCATTGCGGCGTTGTCGGCACCAGGCAGGCGCAACCCGAGTGTAGGGGAATGCGCTGACGCTGTCTAACCACGGAGCGGTCCGTCGGCGCCCGATTCAGAGCCTGCGCCACAATCTGTGCTGCTCCTTCAGAGCAGGACTTTGCGATTGTGGCTTCGGCCGCTCGCTTCGCTCGCTTAACCTGCGCTGGACGCGCAGGTTAGCCTACGCCGCAATTGGGTCCTGCTCTATCCGAGCAGGACTTGCGATTGTGGCTTCGGCCGCTCGCTTCGCTCGCTTAACCTGCGCTGGACGCGCAGGTTAGCCTACGCCGCAATTGGGTCCTGCTCTATCCGAGCAGGACCAAATTGTCTCGGTGGATCAACTCCGGCTCGTCGACGTAGCCCAGGATCGCTTCGATCTCCGAGGAGGGCTTGCGCAGGATGCGCTGGGTCTCGGCGGCGCTGTAGTTGGCGAGCCCGCGCGCAATCTCGCGTCCGTCGGGATCGCAGCAGGCGACGACTTCGCCGCGCTCGAACTGCCCTTCGCAGGCGACGACCCCGATCGGCAGCAGGCTCTTGCCGTCGCGCGCCAGGGCGCGTACCGCGCCCGCATCGAGGCTGAGCCGTCCGGCGAGACGAACGTGGTCGGCGAGCCACTGCTTACGCGCCGCGAGCGTCGACGTCTCCGCTACGAGCTCGGTGCCGATGACTTCGCCCGCAGCGAGACGGCCGAGCACACGCTCTTCGCGCCCATTGGCGATCACGGTGGAGGCGCCGCTGCGCGCAGCGCGCTTGGCGGCAAGCACCTTGGTGAGCATTCCGCCGCGGCCGAGGGCCGAGCCCGCGCCGCCGGCCATCGCCTCGAGCGCCGGGTCGCCCGCCCGCGCCTGGCGCACCAGCGTCGCGGTGGGCTCCTTTCGCGGGTCGGCACTGTGTAGGCCGTCCTGATCGGTAAGCAGCACCAGGGCGTCGGCCTCGATCAGGTTGGTGACCAGCGCGCCCAGCGTATCGTTGTCGCCGAGACGGATCTCGTCGGTCGTCACCGTGTCGTTTTCGTTGATCACCGGGATCACGCCCAAGGTCAGCAGCGTGAGCAGCGTCGAGCGTGCGTTGAGGTAGCGGCGACGATCGGCGAGATCCTCGTGCGTGAGCAGGATCTGCGCGGTGTGCAGGCCGAAGCGCGAGAACGCCGCTTCGTAGGCTTGCACCAGCCCCATCTGACCGACCGCGGCCGCGGCCTGCAGCGCGTGGATCGCCGCGGGCCGCTTGGTCCAGCCCAGTCGTTGCATGCCTTCGACGATCGCGCCCGAGGACACGAGCACGACTTCCCTGCCGCTTCGCTTCAATGCGGCGATCTCCTCGGCCCAGCGCCCGACTGCCGCATGATCGATGCCGCGACCATCGTTGGTGACCAGGGTCGAGCCAAGCTTGATGACGAGCCGGCGTGCTCGCGCAACGATCGAGCCCGGGGTTCCAACGCTCATGGGAGGCCCCCCGCTCACGGCGTCACCACCGTCGGGCCGCGCGCGGGATGTTTTTCCAGCCAGTCAGCCACTGCAAAGACCAGCGGCCGGCAGCCGTCGCCGCTGATCGCCGCGACGGCGAACACCGGCCCCTTCCATCGGTACGCTTTGACGAACGCCGCGACGCGTGCGTCGCGCTCTTCAGGTGCGATCAGATCGAGCTTGTTCAGCACCAGCCACCGCGGCTTGCCGTGGAGTGCTTCGTCGTAAAGCTTGAGCTCCTTCACGATCGCGCGTGCGTCGGCAACCGGATCGGTTTCCCCATCGAGCGGCGCGAGGTCGACGACGTGCAGCAATAACCGCGTTCTTTGTAGATGGCGCAGGAAACGATGGCCAAGGCCGGCGCCCTCGGCTGCGCCTTCGATCAGGCCGGGAATGTCAGCGACGACAAAGCTGCGGTTTACGTCGGCGCGCACCACACCCAGGTGTGGCGCGAGTGTCGTAAACGGATAATCGGCGACGCGCGGCCGCGCCGCGGAAACTGCGCGGATCAGCGTCGACTTGCCGGCGTTGGGCATCCCCAGCAGGCCGACGTCGGCGAGCACCTTGAGCTCGAGCTTCAACCGACGCTGCTCGCCAGCCTCGCCCGGCGTCGATTGCCGTGGCGCGCGGTTGGTGCTCGACTTGAAATGGATGTTGCCCAGGCCGCCCTTGCCGCCGCGCGCGATCAGCGCCCGCTCGCCGTCGCTGGCGAGGTCGGCGACGAGCTCGCCGGCGTCGGCATCGGTGATCACCGTCCCGACCGGCATGCGCAGCACGATGTCGTCCGCGCCACGACCGTACTGGTCGGCACCGCGGCCGTTCTCGCCGCTCTTCGCGCGATGGATGCGCGCGTAGCGGTAGTCGATCAGGGTGTTGATGTTGCGGTCGGCAATCGCATAGATGCTGCCGCCGCGTCCGCCGTCGCCGCCGTCAGGACCGCCGCGCGGTACGTACTTCTCGCGCCGGAATGAGACCACCCCATTGCCGCCATTGCCGGCAATGACCTCGATCGAGGCTTCGTCGATGAACTTCACGATGTCCCCGCTGGCCGTCGGAACAGCACGAAGCGCTCGGTGTCGTCGCCCCGGCGGCGTCCTTCCCAGATTTTCTCCCACGCCGAGTCGGGAGCGGCTTCCGGATCGTCGTGACCGAGCTGGACGAGCAATCCGCGGCAGCGATTGGCGGCGGGCAGGTCGTCACGGATCGTGATCAGCCCGGTGAAGTATTCGAGCAGCGCCCGTTGCGGCTCGCCGAGATTGCGGCCTGCGAGACAGGTGTCCGCGGGCAGATGCAGGGCAAGCGATTCCGCGACTGGTCGATAGNAACCAGATCGTGGCGAACAGTCCCCACACCAGCGTCATGCCCGTGGCCCAGTTCAGCACCGCGCGCCGATTCGACCGCCGCGCGGGCCGGACCAGCGCAACCCACAGCATTGTGAGGAAGGCCGAGACCAGCACCGGCAGCCACTGCCAGGGCGGCTGGAACCCCGGTTGTGTATCGCGAAACAGGTGTGCGACGGGACCTGGCAATCCATGCCACAGCGACTCCACCCACAAGCCCCATACGAGGATCGCGAGCAATCCGAAGGTGAGGATGCCGAACCAGTCGAGCGCGCCCGAGTAGCTGCGCTTCAGAGTGTCGGTCTCGGCTGCACCCAGGAGCGCGATCGGGACGAGCATCGGCAGCGCGAGATTGGCCCGGGGCTCCGCGGCCGCCGAGAGAACGACGAACATCACCCCCAGCATCGTCATCGGCAACGCGATCCCTGGTGCGGCCAGCCCACCGTTATATCCCCGTCCGTGCAGCCAGAGCGTCCATAGCGCGAGCGGCAGCGCCGGCCACGCGAACCATGGCAAGTTCTTCAGGTAGTACAGAGGCTCGACGGGGGGCGAGCCCGGCGCGAGGCCGAAGAAGCGGGCCAGACTGGCCGCATCCTGCCACTGTGCGAAGAGCGCTGGGGCGCGCGAATACAGCGCCAAGGGCCAGGCGGCCAGCAAAGGCGCCGCAACGACCAGTCCCACTCCGATGGTCCATGCGTAGCTGCGCTTGCGCCAGGGAGCGAACAGGGGCAGCAGCGCTGCGGTCAGGCCGATCAGCGCCGGGCCCAGTGGACCGCGGCAGAGAAAAGCCGTACCCGCGGCGAGGCCGAGGAGGGCACCAGCGCCTAGCGGGCGGCGCAACGCGAGCGCGAGCGCGTAGACCGCAAGCGCGTCTGCAACGAGCACGCCGACGTCGGGCGAGACCTGATGGCCCCGGTCCCAAAGGCCGGCGCAACCGATGAACAGGAGCACGGGAACCCAGCGGAACGTGCGCCCGTAGAGCTCGCGTCCCGCGAGCGCGAGCAGCCATAGCGTCGTGGCGAGGCACAGCCCGAGGGCCACGCGTGCCCCGTCGTGCAGAGGAAGAACGCTCTCGAACATGCGTGCCGTCGCGGCGGAAAGCGCATACACCAGCGGAGGCCGTTCCGGCGCCGGCGTCCCGGCGACCTGAGGCACAATCCAGTCGCCGTGCGTCAGCATGTCGTAGGCGATACCAAACGAGGTCGCATCGTCGGGCTTCCACGGATCGTGGCCGATGAGACCGAGCACGATCCACGCGGTGCAAAGGAGCACCAGACCGGCTTGCTTGAGCGCACGGTAAGGTCCCGATGGCGACAGCTCCGTCGCGCTGTCGGCGCGATTCAACGTCTCATCGAGGGGCATGGAATCCTGATCCGGGTCCTGAAGTGCGTTTGCCGTGTCGGCAAACCGGTCGGTATTCTAGGGTAGCGAACCGCGGGCGCGATGGCTGCCCATCAATGGTTACACAAATCCTGGCGCCCGACCGCGCTCCCCGACTGCGCTGGCAGACCGCTAAGGTCGGCGTCACCAAAGCAAAAAGGCAGCCGAAGCTGCCTTTTGCCTGGAGTCGGGACGTACGCCGGTCACGCCGCCGCTTTGCTCTTGCCGGCGTAGCGCTGGCGGAATTTCTCGACCCGTCCCGCGGTGTCGACGATCTTTTGCTTGCCCGTGTAGAACGGGTGGCAAGCCGAACACACTTCGACATGCAACGGCTTGTTAACCGTCGAGCGGGTGACGAACGTATTACCGCAGCTGCACGTCACTTGAATTTCGCTGTATTGAGGATGAATGCCCGCTTTCATTGTGCACCCCTGCATCAGGCAGTGTAGGACTCTCGCCTACACGGCCTTTGTTAAAATATCTATTCGTTCAATGGGTTAGTCTCTAAAGCCCAACCGCACCAAAAAATTATGCGCGCGTTCGCGCTGCATTGCAACACTGTGACATAACGTCCGGCGTCCCGGCGCGGTTTACGGAAAGAAAAACAACACTTGGGGCCTGGACGCGGACCTTCAAGATCGCGATCGGCGGAACGTTGCCGCCAAGGCCGCAATCGAGGCACCGCAAAAGGACGCGCTAGCCGCGTCTCATCGAGTCAAAGAACTCCGCGTTATTTTTGGTCTGCTTGACCTTGTCGACGAGGAATTCCGTCGCCTCGAGGTCGTCCATCGGGTAGAGGAGCTTCCGCAGCACCCAGACCTTCTGCAGCACGTCCTGCTTCAGAAGCAACTCTTCCTTGCGGGTGCCTGAACGATTGACGTTGATCGCCGGGTAGGTCCGCTTCTCGGCCATACGGCGGTCGAGATGGATTTCCATGTTGCCGGTGCCCTTGAATTCTTCGTAGATCACGTCGTCCATGCGCGAGCCGGTGTCGATCAACGCGGTCGCGATGATCGTGAGCGACCCGCCCTCCTCGATATTGCGGGCGGCACCGAAAAAGCGTTTCGGTTTTTGCAGCGCATTGGCATCGACACCGCCGGTCAGCACCTTGCCCGACGCGGGTACGACGGTGTTGTAGGCGCGGGCAAGCCGCGTGATCGAGTCGAGCAGGATGACCACATCCTTCTTGTGCTCGACCAGGCGCTTCGCCTTCTCGATCACCATCTCGGCGACCTGCACATGTCGTGTCGCCGGCTCGTCGAACGTGCTGGCGACCACTTCGCCGCGCACGGTGCGCGTCATCTCGGTCACTTCCTCGGGACGCTCGTCGATCAAGAGCACGATCAGCACGACGTCCGGATAGTTGGCCGCGATCGAGTGCGCGATGTGCTGGAGCATGACGGTCTTGCCGGATTTGGGTGACGAAACCAGTAAGCCCCGCTGGCCCTTGCCAATCGGCGCGACGATGTCGATGATCCGTCCGGTGATGTTCTCCTCGGCCTTGATGTCGCGTTCCAGGACCAGCGTTTCGTCGGGGAACAGCGGCGTCAGGTTCTCGAACAGGATCTTGCTTTTCGCGTTCTCCGGTGGCTCGCTGTTGACCTTGTCGACCTTGACCAGCGCGAAATAGCGCTCGCCGTCCTTGGGGGTTCGGATCTCGCCTTCGATCGTGTCGCCGGTGTGCAGATTGAAGCGGCGGATCTGCGAGGGCGAGATGTAGATGTCGTCGGTGCCGGCGAGGTAGCTGGTGTCGGGCGAGCGCAAAAACCCGAAGCCGTCGGGCAGCACTTCGAGCGTGCCGTCGCCGAAGATGCTCTCGCCCTTCTTCGCCTGGTTCTTGAGCAGCGCGAAGATGAGGTCGTGCTTGCGCATGCGGTTCGCGCCGTCGATCTCGTTGGTGTTGGCGATTTCGACCAGCTCGGTGACGGGTTTGGACTTGAGATCGGACAGATGCATGGATGTACGTGTAGGAGGAGACGGACGCGGCGCCAAGAAAGCGACCGCATGATTCGATTTGGGGTTTGGCGCCGGAGACCGGACGGCGCCGGTGATGGCGACCCGCGGCCTACGCCTCTCGCCGGTGGTGGCCGGCTTGCGCCCGCGGGGCGCGTCTCAATGCCGCAACAGGGTAACGAGTTCGGTCGGGACTGTCAAATCAAATCAAAAATGATCGGAATGAAGGGAATGACGGGAATGAGGGACGAAACCGCAAGGGCTCAGAGCTGGCTGTCGAGGAAGGCGGTCAATTGTGACTTGGAGAGTGCGCCGACCTTTTGCGCCGCCACCTGCCCACCCTTGAACAGAATCAGTGTCGGGATGCCGCGGATACCGTATTTCGCCGGCGTTCCCGGATTGGCATCGACGTCGAGTTTGGCGACCGTAACGCGCCCGGCGTAATCCTTCGCCACCTCGTCCAGAATCGGCGCGATCATCTTGCACGGACCGCACCATTCCGCCCAGTAGTCGACGAGGACCGGCGTACCGGCCTTGAGGACCTCGCTGTCAAAACTGGCGTCGGTGACGTGCTTGACGTTCTCGTTCATGCAAGCCTCGCTAAGGAGCCGCACAACCCGGACCGGCGTTCGCAGCCAACACCTACAAGATTGGGACCCATCTCGACAAGCTCAAGTTCTACGTTAGCCCAAAGGTTCGGGGTGCGCAAGCCAGCCGCGCGGCCGGGGCGAGGGGAGGACGGATTTGATAGAATAATGACGTTTTGCCGCAAGGATTCGCCGCAATGACCTACGTCGTGACCGAGAGCTGCATCAAGTGCAAATACACCGACTGCGTCGATGTCTGTCCGGTCGACTGCTTTCGTGAAGGCCCCAATTTTCTGGTGATCGATCCGGACGAGTGCATCGACTGCACCCTCTGCGTGGCGGAGTGTCCGGTTGACGCCATTTATGCCGAAGACGACGTGCCTCCGGACCAGCAGACGTTCAAGGCGCTCAACGCCGAGCTCTCGAAGGTTTGGAAGCCGATCATCGAGCGCAAGCCGGCGCCGCCCGATGCGGACGAGTGGAAGACGGTCAAGCCCAAGCTGGAAATGCTCGAACGTTGACCCGGATCGACGTGGGCCCGTAGAATGCGCGGGCTCGCCCGGCGCCTCCCGCGCCAAAAAAAACTCACTCACCCGCGAATCCTCAAGATGACTCCGTTGAAATTAATCGCCGTGCTTTTCGCGCTGGGGGCACCCATCCTCGCGTGGGCGCAAGGCGCGCCCAACGGCGACTCGGTCGCGGGAGCACGCAAGACACAGATGTGCGCGGGTTGCCACGGGATCGACGGTTGGCGCACGGCTTATCCCGAGGTCTACAGCGTTCCCAAGATCGGCGGCCAGCATACGGCGTATATCGTCAAGGCCCTCCAGGCCTACAAGAGCGGCGAGCGGAGCCATCCCTCGATGAAAGCAATCGCCGCAACCCTGTCCGATCAGGACATGGCGGACCTCGCGGCGTACTACGGCGCCGCCCCGGCCAAGACCGCAAGCAACAAGTGAACTAAGCGCCAATGAACAGGATACTGTCCCCGCTTCTTGCGATTCTGGTACTGGGCGCGAACCCCGTGGGCGCGGCTGATCGCGCCGCCGGTGAAACCAAGGTCAAGGAAGTCTGCCAGGCCTGTCACGGGCTCGATGGCAACAGCCAGATGCCCGACTATCCGAAGCTGGGTGGCCAGCGTCAGGACTATCTCGCCAAGGCGCTGCGCGATTACAAGTCGGGTGCGCGCAAGAACCCGATCATGGCCGGTTTCGCCGGCACGCTTTCGGCGAAGGATATCGAGAATCTTGCCGCGTATTACGCGGCGCAGCCCCCCGTGCTCATGGTGAAGCACTGATCCTGCGCGGTTCCAAGCGCAAGCAGGGCGCCCTCATTGCCCAATAAGGGCGCCCTTCGTTTTTGCGCGGCGTTTGTTAAACCGTCTTGTGCCGGTACTCGCAGAGGTCGACCATCACGCATTCCGCGCATTTGGGCTTGCGTGCGATGCAGACGTAGCGGCCGTGCAGGATGAGCCAGTGATGCGCGTCGTGGACGAATTCGAGCGGCGTGAATTTCACGAGCTTGCGTTCCACTTCGTCGGGCGTCTTGCCGGGCGCGAGCCCGGTGCGATTGGCGACCCGGAAGATATGGGTGTCCACCGCGATCGTCGGCTGTCCGAACGCGACGTTGAGCACGACGTTCGCGGTCTTGCGTCCGACGCCCGGTAGCTTGATGAGTGCGGCGTGATCGGCGGGCACCTCGCCGCCGTGCTCGTCGATGAGCTGCCGGCACAGGGCCAAGATATTCTTCGCCTTGGTGCGGAACAAGCCGATCGTCTGGATGTATGGGATCAATCCCGCTTCGCCTAGTGCGAGCACGGCACGCGGGGTGTTTGCGACCGGGAAAAGCCTGGCGGTCGCGAGGTTCACGCCTCGGTCGGTCGCCTGGGCGGACAACACCACGGCAATCAGCAGCTCGAACGGCGAACCGTAGTGCAGCTCGCTCTTCGGGTGCGGCATGCGCGCGCGCAACCGGCGATAGATCTCCAGGCGCTTCGCCGGATTCACTCGAGGCCCCCGAGTCGCTTGAGGCGCGCCAGGCGCTGCGGATCGCTCTCGTGCAGCCCCGCGTCGGCGCCGAGCCGCTCGAACGCGCGAGCAAAATGCGGCCGCGCCGCGGCCGGATCGCCTTTCGCCAGCAGAAGCTCGCCGAGCTCCTCTTCGACGTAACCGTCGGGTGTGCCCGTCTCGTCCCCTTCGATGGCGAGCTCCCTCTGGATCGCCAGGGCGTCGTCGTAGCGCCCGAGCGACCGATACGCGCGCGCGATCGCCCAGCGCGCTGTTCGCACTTCCTGCGTTCCGCCCCGTGAGCGCCATGCCGGCAGCGCCTTCTCGAAGTATTCGAGGGCGGTCGCGTAGTCGCCGCGCTCGTGATACGTCCAGCCGATGTTGTTGTAGAGCGAGGCGAGCCAGCGCTTCGAGCGCGCGTCGTCGGTGTGTTCGGTCATCGCCAGGGCTTCGAGATTCCAGCGCAGGCGCTCGTCGGCGGGTGCGGCGATACCCAGCATGTGTGCGGCATCGATCGCGAGAAAATCTTCGTGCGCGGCGAGCGCCTTCTCAAGCGCCTGACGGAACAACGGCATCGCGCGCTCCGGTTGGAGCGATGAGTTGTAGACGCGGCCGCGTTCGAGCAGATA
>VBCL01000060.1:0-12871 GCA_005888865.1 Betaproteobacteria bacterium
CCCTAAGGGCCAAACAAGGTGGGCTCGGTCTTGCCCGCGCGCCAGTACGCCCAGAGCATCAGCACCACACCGGCGATGATCATGGGCAACGACAGCCATTGCCCCATCGACAGTCCAAGCGCGAGGACGCCCAGGAAGTTGTCGGGCTCGCGTGCGTATTCGACCAGGAAGCGGAATCCGCCGTAGCCGATCAGGAACAGACCAGACACCGCACCGACGGGCCGCCGTCGCCGCGCGTAGAACCACACCAGCGCGAAGAGCGCGAGACCTTCCAACCCGAATTCATAGAGCTGCGACGGGTGCCGCGGTAGCGCGTCGACCTGAGGAAATACCATCGCCCATGGCAGGTTCGTCGGACGCCCCCAGAGCTCACCGTTGATGAAGTTGCCGAGCCGCCCCGCGGCAAGACCCAGCGGGCACAGCGGAGCGACGAAATCGGTAACCTCGAGCCAGCGCTTGTGGCGGCGGCGTCCGAAGAGCCACAGCGCGATGAGCACGCCGAGAAACCCGCCGTGGAAGCTCATGCCTCCTTGCCACAACGCAAATATCTCGAGTGGGTGGGCGAGGTAATAGAGCGGCTTGTAGAACAGAACGTAGCCCAAACGCCCGCCGAGGATCACACCGAACACGCCATAGAAGAGCATGTCGTCGACGTCGCGCGGATGCCAGCCGGTCAGCAGGTTCTGTCGCGCTCGCAGCTTGCCCAGCACGACGAACAGCGCGAAGCCGGCGAGGTACATCAGTCCGTACCAGCGAACCGGCAGCGCGATCGTCAGCGAGCCCAGTGTAAGCGGGCCGATGGTGAACGCGACGGGATCGAACTGCGGATGAACCAGCATCGATGACCGGCATGCGCGTGGCGCGCCGGGGGCTTTGTTAGAATTCGCGATTATACGAGAGAGGATTCCCCGATGCCGAACAACCGCCGCAGCTCGATCATCACGCAGGGGGCCGCCCGCTCGCCGAATCGCGCCATGTTGCGTGCGGTCGGCTTTGGCGACGGCGATTTCGACAAGCCCATCGTCGGCGTAGCCAACGGGCACAGCACGATGAATCCCTGCAACGCCGGCATCCAGCCGCTCGTGGACCGGGCGATGCTCGCCCTCAAGGACGCCGGTGCCATGCCACAGGTGTTCGGTTTTCCGACGGTCACCGACGGTATCGGCATGGGCACGGAGGGAATGAAATATTCCCTGGTCTCGCGCGAAGTCATTGCCGACGCGATCGAAGTCGCGGTCAACGGCCAGTGCATGGATGGCGTGCTTTGCGTTGGCGGCTGCGACAAGAACATGCCGGGCAGCATGATGGCGATGGCGCGCATGAACGTGCCCGGCATCTTCGTCTACGCCGGCACGATCAAGCCGGGCTTCTGGAAAGGCGAGAAGCTCACCATCGTGAGCCCCTTCGAGGCGGTCGGCGCGTTCAGCGCCGGCAAGATGGCCAAGGAAGACTTCGAGGGAATCGAGAGGCACGCATGTCCGACGGTCGGAGCCTGCGGAGGGCAATACACCGCCAACACGATGTCGTCGTCCTTCGAAGCCCTGGGGATGAGCCTGCTGGGAAGCTCGCAGATGGCTTCGCCCGATGCCGAGAAGGCCGATTCGTCAGCGGCGTCCGCACAGGTTCTGGTCAACGCCGTGAAGACCGACCTGAAGCCGCGCGACATCATCACCCGCAACGCCATCGAGAACGCCGTTTCGCTGGTAATGGCGACCGGCGGCTCGACCAATGCGGTGCTGCACTACCTCGCGATCGCTGCCGCGGCCGAAGTCGAATGGAGCATCGACGATTTCGAGCGGGTGCGAAAGCGCGTGCCGGTGCTGTGCGAGCTCAAGCCCTCGGGTCGTTTCGTCGCCACCGATTTTCACGCCGCGGGCGGCGTGCCGCAGGTGCTGCGCATGCTGCTCGATCACGGGCTGCTGCATGGAGAGTGCATGACGGTTACAGGCAAAACGCTTGGCGAAGAGCTTGCCAACGTTCCCGAGAGTCCCCGAGGCGACCAGGAAGTGATCCGTCCCTGGTCGAAGCCGATGTATGCGCAAGGCCATCTCGCGATCCTCAAGGGAAACCTTGCACCGGAAGGCTGCGTGGCGAAGATCACCGGCCTCAAGAATCCCTCGATCACCGGCCCCGCGCGCGTGTTCGATTCCGAGCCGGCGTGCCTGCAGGCGATCATGGCGAACAAGATCCGGTCCGGCGACGTGATCGTTATCCGCTACGAGGGCCCGAAGGGCGGGCCCGGGATGCAGGAGATGCTCGCGCCGACCTCGGCATTGATCGGACAGGGCCTGGGCGAATCGGTCGGGCTCATTACCGACGGTCGCTTTTCGGGCGGGACCTGGGGCATGGTCGTCGGCCACGTCGCGCCCGAGGCGTACGTCGGCGGGACGATCGCGCTGATCGAGGAGGGCGACTCGATCACCATCGATGCGCACAAGCTGCTCGTGCAATTGAACGTCGACGAGGCGGAGCTCGCACGCCGCCGGGTACGCTGGAAACCGCCCGCGCCACGTTACACGCGCGGCGTGCTGGCGAAATACATGAAGCTGGTTTCGACGGCGAGTCTCGGCGCGATCACCGACGGCGCCAGGTAAGCGCGGCGCGAAAGCCGTGGATGACGGAGTCGCGCCGACTTGTTTACGCTAGATGGCCGGCTTCCGGGTCCGCGAAAAACGGCCCGCGAACCTGTGCGGCAATCCAACATGGAGCATCCGATGCGTCCCTTGACCCTCTCGCAGCTCTTCACTGTCGTGTCGATGCTCGCCTTCCTCGGCGTCGCCGGGTGCGCTTCGGCGCCTGTCGGGCCGCCGGTCGAGGCGCCGCGGCTGGCCGTCGGCGACCGCTGGCAGTACCAGATCACCGACAATCTGCGCCGAGGCGCAGTGTCGCAGCTCGATGCAGAGGTTGTTGCCGTGTCCGGCGGGTCCGCCCGAGTGCGGTTCGGCCTGACCGACAACAGTGGCCGGGCCGAGTGGGATGACGAGTTCGACGGCAGCGGGCGGCTACGGGTCGGATCGTTATGGCGCGAGCCGCCGCGCCCGTTCAACCCGCCTGCGCAACTGCTCGCGTTTCCGCTCGATGACGGCAAGACGTGGCGCCAATCGATCGATACGATGCGCGTGGATACGCAACTCAAGGATCAGATCCTGATCTACGGCAAGGTCGACGGCCGCAAGGCGACCAGCGTTCCCGCGGGCAGCTTCGACGCGGTATACGTCTATCGCATCGTGCAGCTCGACGACGAAGAGTTCTGGCGCACGCGCACCACACGTCGTGACGCGATCTGGTACGCGCCGGAGGTCAAGGGGCCGGTGCGCGAAGCACGCGCGGCGGAATACACTGAAAAGGGAGGCGGCCCCGACATGACCACGATCAGCACCGAATCCACGATCATCGAGCTGATGTCTTTCCGTCCAGGCGGGAAGTAGCGCGGCTCACCGTCGACCCGTGTCTCGAAGGGCGTGGCGGATGTCCCGTGCAGCGCCTGTAAGCCGCGCCCGCCGTCACGGGTGGCGCGGTGAGGGAGTCGTGGGTTGACTCCCGACGCCGGCGCCGGGACCCGTAGGCGGGCGGCTTGCGGCGTTCGGGGCGCGAAACGGGCATCCGCCGCTCCTTGACCAGCAACGTGCCTGCGCCACCTCATGCGCCTTCGTCACAGCCGGTCGCTTCGCCAGACGAGAGCTACGACAGCTTCAGCCGCTCCCAGATGATCTTCGTCAGGCTCGCCTGATTGAGCGTATAGAAGTGCAACCCCGGCGCGCCGTGCGCCAGGAGGTCGTCGCATAACCGGGTGACGACGTCGAGGCCGAATGCCCGGATGGACGACGCGTCATCACCGAAGCTCTCCAGCTTGCGACGGATCCAGCGCGGGATCTCCGCGCCGCACGCATCCGAGAAGCGCGCCAGCTTGGAAAAGCTGAGGATCGGCATGATGCCGGGCACGATCGGCACGCCGACCCCGGCGGCGCGGGCCTGGTCGACGAAATGGTAGTACCCCTCGGCGTTGAAGAAATACTGCGTGATCGCCGAGTTGGCGCCGGCGTCGATCTTGCGTTTGAAGTTGGCGAGATCCTCGTGCGGTGTTCGCGCTTGCGGGTGATACTCCGGATACGCCGCGACCTCGACGTGGAACGCGTCGCCCGTCTCCTCGCGGATGAACTCGACGAGCTCGTTCGCGTACCGGAATTCGCCGACATCGGCGCTGCCCGAGGGCAGATCGCCGCGCAGCGCTACCAGGTGCCCAATCCCATGCTGGCGATAAGTCGCGATGCACGAGATATGCGGCGCGGCGCGCTGTCCCGAGGCCTGGATCTCCACGACCGCCGCGAGCGTTCGGTCGCGCGTGGAACCGCCCGCGCCGAACGTGACCGAAAAGAACCTCGGCCGGAGTTGCGCAAGCTGCTCGCGCGTCGCACGCAGCTTCGCCACGCCCTCTGGTGTGGCGGGCGGAAAGAACTCGAAGCTGAAGATGCGCTCCACGCTTCGCGTCATTTGCTAGCGCGATCCCGGTTGCCGAGCAGCAGCGCCGACAGCGCCCAGGAGATGATGCTGTACAGAATCGCTCCGAAGAATGCCGACCAGAAGCCGGCGACGTGGAAACCCTCGACGAACGAGCCCACAAACCAGAAGAGAAGCCCATTGATCACGAAGATGAACAGCCCCAGCGTCACGAGCGTTGCCGGGAGCGTCAGCAGGATCAGGAGCGGCCGGACGAACGTATTGATCAGGCCGAGAATAAGCGCCGCGATCAGCGCGGTGGGGATCGAGTCCACGGTGATCGAGGACATCAGATAGGGCAGCGCGAGGAGCGCGGCCGCGTTGATCAGCCACACCAGCAACAATCGCATCCTCGCCGCTCCTTCTGTCGAGTCCAGTCAGCGGTCGCCGCCCGAAAATGGCTTGACCGCCGCGTACAGCGTCGCGCTGACCGGCGCCTCCAGACCGGCCTCTTTCGCCATTCGCGCCACGGCGCCTGACAGCCACGGTGCCTCGAGACGGTTGCCCGCAAGGAGGTCGTTCAGCATCGACGATTTCATCTCGGCAGGCAAGCCGTCGGCAAACACCAGCTGCTGTTCGACGAACGCGTCGGGGAGCGCGATGCCGCGTGCGCGCGCCACGATGACTGCTTCACGCATCGCTCTCTCGAGCACCGCTCGAAGGTCGGGATCGGCCCGGATCACGCCGATCGGCTGGCGCGTCGCGCCGGTCACGCCGGACATGGCCGATAGAAAAACAAACTTCTCCCACAGCGCACGGCGGATGTCGGCGACCTGCTCCGCATGGATGCCGGCGCCCGTGCAAGCCTCGAGAAAGCTCCGCGCCGCGCCCTCCTGCTCGCGCAGCACCGCGCCGAAACGCAGCCGCGCCATCTGTCCGGTATGCGCAATCACGCCCGGCTCGGCGATGGTCGCGGCGATGTAGGCGACCCCACCCATCACATGTGATGTTCCGACCACGGCACCGATGCGCTCGATGCTCTCGACACCGTTCTGAAACGGGATGACCAGACCGCCTCCGGTGAGCAATGGCCGGATGGCTTCGGCGGCGGACTCGGTATCCCAGAGCTTGACGGCGAAGAGCACGATGTCGAATGCGCCAAGGCTCGCCGGTTCGTCGCTCACGGTCGGCGCTTCCACCTGGATCTCGCCCGAGGCGCTCTTCACGGTGAGGCCACGCTCACGCATCGCCGCGAGATGCCGTCCACGGGCGATGAAAGCGACCTCGTGCCCGGCCTTCGCCAGCTTCGCGCCGAAGTAGCCGCCCACACCCCCTGCTCCCATCACTGCGATGCGCATTGGACCTACCTTTCTTGCCAAACAACCCTTGGCGAATTAGTACCGATATGTCTCCGGCTTGTAGGGACCGTTCCGATCCACACCAATATACCGGGCCTGCTTGTCGGAGAGCTCGGTGAGCATCGCGCCGAGCTTCTTCAACTGCAACCGCGCGACCTTTTCGTCGAGATGCTTGGGGAGGACGTAAACGCCCACCGGATATTTCCTGCCGCCGGTTTGGGTGTCCACAGCTCGATCTGCGCCATCACCTGGTTGGTGAACGAGCTCGACATCACGTAGCTCGGATGCCCGGTCCCGCAGCCGAGGTTCACCAGCCGCCCTTCCGCGAGGAGGATGATGCGCTTGCCGTCGGGAAAGATGACGTGGTCGACCTGCGGCTTGATGTTCTCCCACTTGTGCGCCTTCAGCCCCGCCACGTCGATCTCGTTGTCGAAGTGGCCGATGTTGCAGACGATCGCATTGTTCTTCATCCGCCGCATGTGCTCGTGGGTGATCACGTCGATGTTGCCGGTCGCGGTGACGAAGATGTCGGCCTTGTCGCAGGCGTAGTCCATGGTGACGACGCGATACCCTTCCATCGACGCCTGCAGCGCGCAGATCGGGTCGACCTCGGTCACCCAGACCTGCGCGGAGAGCGCGCGCAGCGCCTGAGCGGACCCCTTGCCGACGTCGCCGTAGCCGTTGACCAGCGCGACCTTGCCGGCAATCATCACGTCGGTAGCGCGCTTGATGCCGTCGACCAGCGATTCGCGGCAGCCGTAAAGATTATCGAACTTGGACTTGCTGACCGAGTCGTTGACGTTGATCGCCGGGAAGCCGAGACGGCCTTCCTTGTGCATCTGGTAGAGCCGCTTGACGCCGGTGGTCGTCTCTTCGGTCACGCCCTTGATGTTGGCCTTCAGCCGCGAATAGAATTTCGGCTCCGCAGCGAGGCGCTTTGCGATCGCGGTGAACAGCCAGAACTCCTCGTCGTTGGCCGGGTGCGAGATGCATGCACGGTCGGACTCGGCCTGCACACCCAGGTGCACGAGGAGCGTCGCGTCGCCGCCATCGTCGAGAATCATGTTCGGTCCGCGTCCGTCGGGCCATTCGAAAATGCGGTGCGTGAACTCCCAGTACTCCTCGAGCGATTCGCCTTTGTAGGCGAACACCGCCGTGCCCGAGGCGGCGATCGCTGCGGCGGCGTGGTCCTGCGTCGAGTAGATGTTGCACGACGCCCAACGAACCTCGGCGCCCAGCGCCTTGAGCGTCTCGATCAGCACGGCGGTCTGAATCGTCATGTGCAGCGAGCCGGCGATGCGCGCGCCGCGCAGCGGCTGCTGCGGGGCGAATTCTTCGCGGATCGCCATGAGAGCTGGCATCTCGGTCTCGGCAATGGCGATTTCCTTGCGACCCCGTCCCGCGAGGTCGTGGTCGGCAACCTTGAAGTCGGAAAAATTACTGGTCTCGGTCACAGCGTTCATCAGTCACTCCTTGTCGGGGACCGCGCCGCGGTGACGGAAGGCTTGCTCGTCATCCCGCGCGCGAGCCGCGGTTCAACGAGCGCCGTTGCAAGATGGAAGCCCCCGAGCCTGGCAGGACGGGTGTCGCGCTTGCGCGCGAAAACCCTCCTGTTGCAACGCTCCTCGGGGGAGAAGTGAAATTATAACGCAAGCGGCCGCGCTGCCAAGGGACCCTGGAGATAAGGATCATGCCTGCCGCGCCGCGTCGGTCGCTGCGTCGCGCTGCGCCAGCAGCGCGGTGACCAGACTCGACACGCGCTTGTAGAAGCCCTCCGTGTGGAACGTTTCTTCGAGCGCGTAGAGCTCGTAGTCGAGATGGTGGCAAAGCTCGTGGATCAAGGTGCGCAGAAACGTCTTGAAGGCGACGACCTGCTGCCTCTGTGCGGTGCGCATCCACGCCGTGATGCGCGCCGGCGTACGCCCTTCCTCCGGCTCGTAGAGGCCGTGAAGCTCACCGGAGCTGTCGGCCGGACGCTTGGCGAGGATCCGCACCCGCACTGCGGGCACGCGATAGCCCTCGACCAGCGCGTCGATCAGGCTCTGGCAGGTGCGCTGCACCGCCGCGCGGTCATCGGCGGACAGCGCCGATCCGAGGCGAAGCACGGTCGCACCCAAGTCGAGCCGCGGCGGGATCCCCAGCGTGACGATCTCATCGCTGCGGCGATAGATCTTCTTGCGCGCGGCAGAGAGTCGATCGTAATAGGAGAAACGCATCGTCGCTTCGTGCAAATTTTCCCGACCAGCACTCTACCGCGGGCCGTCGCGCAACGGCACGCTTTCGCGGCGACGGAGGTGACATTACACTGTGGGCGGAGGTGCCTTGTCGTGTTGACTCTCAAACCACGTCGGCGCGACCTCGGTGGCTTTGCCGTGCAGCGGTTGCTGCCGGCGTTCCCCACCAAGATGGTCGGCCCGTTCATTTTCTTCGATCACTTCGGTCCGGTCACGTTCGCTCCGGGCGAGGGCGCGGACGTGCGGCCGCACCCGCACATCGGGCTGGCGACCGTGACGTACCTCTTCGAAGGCGGCATGATCCACCGCGACAGCCTCGGTACCGTGCAACGCATCGAGCCGGGCGCGGTGAACTGGATGACCGCCGGCGCGGGGATCGTGCATTCGGAACGTACGCCTCCCGAGGCGCGCGAACGCGGTCATCGCCTGCATGGTATTCAGACCTGGGTTGCGCTCCCGAAAGATCGCGAGCTCACGGCACCGACGTTCAGTCATCAGCCGAAGAGCGCACTACCCGAAATCACGCGACCCGGCGTGTCGATGCGGCTGCTGGCGGGAACCGCGTTCGGCGAGCGCGCGCCGACGCCCATCTTTTCCCCGATGGTCTACGTTGCGATGGAAATCGCCCCCGGCGCTGCGCTCGACCTGCCCCCCGAGCACGAGCAGCGCGGGTTGTACGTCGTCGACGGCGGGCTCATCGTCGACGGCGAGGTGCTGTCCGAGCAACATCTGGCTGTGCTATCTCCGGGCGCCACCAACCGGATCGAGGCTCCGGCGGGTGCGCGAGCGCTATTGCTCGGCGGCGAGGCGATGGACAGCGACCGGCTGATCTGGTGGAACTTCGTGGCAAGCTCGCGTGCGCTGATCGACGAGGCAAGCACGCGCTGGCGCGAACAGGGATTTCCCCCGGTGCCGGGAGAAACCGAGTTCATTCCGCTGCCGGAGAAGTAGCGACGGCCGGGTGGAGCGGGCGGAGACAACAGTGGTCGTGCGCTACGCTACGCCCTGGCCGGTTTTCTCACGGCGTGGCGATGCTGGCGTCTTGGCGGAATACTCGACTTCTCCGCGCAGTCCCGCAGCGGCGCGCAGGGCGTCCACGCGGTCGGTATTCTCCCAGGTGAACTCAGGCTCGTCGCGGCCGAAGTGGCCGTACGCAGCGGTCTTGAGATAGATCGGGCGCAGCAGGTCGAGCATCTGGATGATGCCCTTGGGGCGCAGGTCGAAATGCGCATTGACCAGCGCTGCGATCTCTTCATCCGCGATCTTGCCGGTGCCCTCGGTGTAGACGGTGACGTTGATCGGCTGCGCAACACCGATGGCGTAGGACAGTTGCACCTGGCACTGCCGGGCGATCCCCGCGGCGACGATGTTCTTGGCGACGTAACGCGCCGCGTAGGCCGCCGAACGGTCCACTTTCGACGGGTCCTTGCCCGAGAACGCGCCGCCGCCGTGCGGCGCTGCGCCGCCGTAGGTATCGACGATGATCTTGCGCCCGGTGAGCCCCGCATCGCCGTGCGGCCCGCCGATCTCGAAGCGTCCCGTCGGGTTCACGAGGTAGCGCGTGTTGACCAGCATGGCCTTCGGCAGCACCGGCTTGATGATCTCTTCGATCACCGCCTCGGCGAGCTCCTGCTGCTTGTGGTTCATGCTCGGATGATGCTGGGTCGACAGCACGACCGTCTCGATGCCCTGCGGCTTTCCGCCGACGTAGCGCACGGTAAGCTGCGACTTGGCATCCGGACGCAGCCAAGGTAGCCGGCCGTCACGGCGCACTTCGCTCTGCCGCTGCACCAGCCGATGCGCGTAATAGATCGGAAACGGCATCAACGTGGGCGTCTCGTCGCAGGCGTAGCCGAACATCAGGCCCTGGTCGCCGGCGCCCTGATTCATGTATTCCTCAGAGCCGCGGTCCACGCCGCGAGCGATGTCGGGCGATTGCCTGCCATAGCAGACCATGACCGCGCAGCCCTCGGCATCGAAGCGAAGCTCCGGGTCGGTATAGCCGATCTTGTGGATCGTATCGCGCGCAACACGCGCGTAGTCGTGCTTGTGATCGGTGGTGATCTCACCGGTCATCACCACCAGGCCGGTCGAGACGAGCGTTTCGGCGGCGACCCGGCCGTGGGGGTCCTGCGCTAGAATCGTGTCGAGGACCGCATCGGAAATCTGATCGGCAACCTTGTCCGGGTGACCTTCGGAAACCGATTCCGACGTGAATAGAAAATCGCTCATGAGCGCTCCGTGCGAAAGGCGCGCGTCGTCGGTTCCCCCTGCGGTTCCCCACACGGCGCAAAGTCTCGCATTCTACCAAATCACACGCGTGGGAGCGCGGGTGCCGTCCCACTCCGGGGCGGGTCCTGCCCCACAACCATGATCGTTTCGCCCACTCCGGAAAACGTCGATCGCGCGGCGGGAATGTTGCGCGACGGCGAGCTGGTGTCCTTTCCCACCGAAACGGTGTACGGGCTGGGTGCCGACGCCCGCAATCCCGACGCGGTCCGGCGGGTCTTCGCGGCCAAGCGGCGCCCAGCCGAGCACCCTGTGATCGTGCACATCGCCGATGCTTCCGTGCTGCCGCGCTGGGCCCGATCGATTCCCGCCGGCGCCAAAGCGTTGGCGGCAGCCTTCTGGCCCGGGCCGCTGACGCTGATCCTTCCGCGCGCAAGCGACGTCAACGACACCGTCACCGGCGGCGGGGACAGCGTGGGATTGCGCGTTCCGGGACATCCGGTCGCACAGGCGCTGCTGCAGCGATTCTTCGCGCTGGGCGGCGACGGCGTCGCCGCGCCATCGGCCAACCGCTTCGGCCGCATCAGCGCGACCACGGCACAACATGTCGCCGAGGACTTCGGCGAAGAGATCGCTTTGATCCTCGACGGCGGCGCGTGCTCCCACGGCATCGAGTCGACGATCGTCGCGTTCACCGACCACGAGCCCGCGGTGCTGCGCCTCGGCGCGGTTCCGGTCGAGAACATCGCCGCGGTGCTGGGGAGCGCCCCCCGGCTTCCGGGCGCCGGCGCCGCACGCGCTCCCGGCACGCACGCGTCGCATTACGCGCCGCACACGCCGGCGCGGCTGATGGCCTCGAGCGAGATCCTCCGCGCGGTCGGCCGGCTCGGTGGCCCCGGCGCGCACATCGCGGTACTCGCGCATTCGGTCGCGCAGCCACCCACGTTCGAAGGCGCGTGGTTCGACGCGCCTGCGCACAACGCCGCGTACGCGCAGGAGCTCTATGCCAACCTGCGCGCGCTCGACGCGCTCGCCGCGGACGAGATCTGGATCGAGACGCCGCCCGACGGCCCGGAATGGAGCGCGGTGCGCGATCGTCTGCGACGGGCCACCCATCGGGGCTAGCATGACCGTTCGCTCACCCGTCGTCGTCATCGCGCCGAACTCGTTCAAGGGCTCGATGTCGGCGACCGAAGCCGCTGCCGCGATCGCGGCCGGCGTTCGCCGTGTCTGGCACGACGCCGAGTTGCGATTGTGTCCGATGGCCGACGGCGGCGAAGGTACGCTCGACGCCGTGCTCAGCGCCGGGGGAGAGCGTCGCGGCGCGCGGGTCAGCGGCGCGGCGGGCGCTCCGATCGATGCGGCCTACGGGCTGATCGCGAACGATACCGCGATCATCGAGAGCGCGCAGGTCGTGGGACTCACCGACCCGGGCGCCACGGCGTACCCCGTCGAGAGGCGAAGCACGCGGGGCCTCGGCGAGTTGATACGCATCCTGCTCGATGCGGGAGTGAAGCGCTTTGTCGCAGGCCTCGGCGGGAGCAGCACCAATGACGGAGGCGCCGGATTGCTCTCTGCGCTTGGGCTTGCTCTTCTGGACGCGAAAGGCCATTCCGTCGAGCCCACTCCGGCCGGCCTCGAGGCGCTTTCACGCATCGACGCGAGCGCCTTCGATGCGCGGCTCGCGGGAACGCGCATCACGATCCTCTCCGACGTCGACAATCCTCTCTGCGGCAAGCGCGGCGCGACCGCGATCTTCGGACCGCAAAAAGGTGTGCGCCCGGAATCGGTTCCGACGATCGATGCGCGCCTCGAGCACTTTGCGAAACTGTCTGAAGCGGCGATCGGACGAAGCGCGAAGGATCTGCCCGGAGCCGGCGCCGCCGGCGGCCTCGGTTTCGCACTGCTCCTTGCTGGCGGCGAGCTTCGATCCGGCGCCGAAGTCGTCGCCGATCTGCTCGGACTCGACACCGCGCTCGTCGGCGCCGACTGGCTCATCACCGGCGAAGGACGAACCGATCGGCAGACGCTGCTCGGCAAGGCGCCACTGGTCGCAGCGCGACACGCGACGGCGCACGGCGTACCCGCCACGCTCATCTCGGGGGCGATCGAGCGCAGCGATCTCGCCGAGCTTTCGCGCGTCTTTGCCGGTTGTGAGTCGATCGTGTTCGGCCCGACGACGCTCGAGGCGTGTGTCACGGACGCCGCGGCGCTTCTCGCCGATCGCGCCGAGCAGCTGGCGCGGCTGTTCGCAGCGGCGCGCGCTTAGTCCGCGGCGACCGCCGCGTCCGCGTTGTAGCCTCGCGTCTTCGCCGCCGAGCCCCCGGCAGCAACCCGCACGGCGCAGTACTTGAATTCCGGGATCTTGCCGAAGGGATCGAGCACGGGGTTGGTCAGCAGGTTCGCGGCCGCCTCGTAGAAGCAGAACGGGATGAAGACCGCGCCGCGCGGCGTGCCATCGTCGACACGCGCGGAGAGCGTGATCCCGCCCCGACGCGAGCTCACGGTGATCGTTCCGCCGGCGGGCACGCCCAGCGCGCGCAGATCCTCCGAATGCATCGACGCCACGGGGTCCGGTTCGATTGCGTCCAGAACTTCGCTGCGCCGCGTCAT
>VBCL01000060.1:12889-20371 GCA_005888865.1 Betaproteobacteria bacterium
TGCTCGAGCTGGCGCCCGGTGATCAGCACGAACGGATAGGCATCGTCCGGTCGTTCGGCCGCCGGGATGATGCTCGCGGAAACGAACCGTCCCTTTCCACTCGCGGTCGGGAACTGCTCGGTGAATACCACGCGCTGACCGGGATCGTCGTCGCCCTCGCACGGATAGGTGACCGCGTGCTCGCGCTCCAGGCGCTCCCAGCTGATACCCGCGATCGAGGGCATCGCCTGGCGCATTTCCGCGAACACGTCGCGCGGGTGCGCGTAGTTCCAGTCGAGCCCGACGCGCTTTGCCATCTCGACGATGATCCACAGATCCTGACGCGCGTCGCCGGGTGGATCGAGCGCCTGGCGCCCGAGCTGCACCGAGCGATCGGTGTTGGTGAAGGTCCCGGTCTTCTCGGGGAAGGCCGATGCCGGCAGGATCACATCGGCCAGATAACCGGTCTCGGTGAGAAAGATGTCCTGCACGACCAGCATCTCGAGCTCGGCGAGCGCTTCGCGGGCGTGCCGCACGTCACATGCCGCGGATCTGACCGGCGTGCACGGCATTCATGATCTCGACGACGGTCAAGCCGGGCTTCGGATCGAGCGTCTTCTTCCACAGAGACTCGAATCGGCTCTTGGCATCGGCGCCGTCCACGCGCTGGTAATCGGGATACATCATCGGGATCAGGCCGACATCGCTCGCGCCCTGGACGTTGTTCTGACCGCGCAGCGGATGCAGTCCGGTTCCCGGCCGTCCGACCTGTCCCGTGATCAGGGCGAGCGCAATCAGGCAACGCGCATTGTCGGTGCCGTGGATGTGCTGCGAAATGCCCATGCCCCAAAGGATCATCGATGCCCGCGATTTCGCATACAGGCGTGCGACCGTACGGATCGTGGTTGCCGGTATGCCGCACACGGCGGCCATCGCCTCCGGGCTGTAGCCCTCGGCGTTCTTGCGGATTTCCTCGAAGCCGCTGGTGCGGTCCTTCACGAACGCGTCGTCGACAAGACCCTCTTCGATGATGGTGTGCAGCATCGCGTTGAGCAGCGCCACGTCGGTATCCGGCTTGAGCTGCAGGAAATGCGCGGCGTGCCGGGCGAGCTCCGAGCGCCGCGGTTCGGCAAGAATCAGCTTCGTGCCGCGCTTGACCGCGTTCTTCATCCAGGTCGCGGCGACCGGATGATTGACGACCGGATTGGCACCGATCAGCAGCACCACCTCGGCCTGCAGCACGTCCATGACGGGATTCGACACCGCCCCCGAGCCGATGCCTTCGAGCAGCGCCGCCACGCTCGAGGCGTGGCACAGGCGTGTGCAGTGATCGACATTGTTCGAGCCGAAGCCGGTGCGCACGAGCTTCTGGAACAGATAGGCTTCCTCGTTCGATCCCTTCGCCGATCCGAACCCGGCGAGCGCGTGGGCTCCACGCTGCTCGCGGATCTTCTTCAACGTGCCGCCGGCGAGATCGAGCGCTTCCTCCCAACTCGCTTCGCGGAACACCGCCAGCGGGTTCGCCGGGTCCATGACGAAATCCGCCGATTTCGGAAAACCCGACTTGCGGATCAGCGGCTTGGTCAGTCGCTGTGGATGATGCGCGTAGTCGAAGCCGAAGCGTCCCTTGACGCAGAGCCTGTCGTGGTTGGCGGGCCCGTCTCGCCCTTCGACCCGGACGATGCGGTTGTCTGCGACGTGATAGGTGAGCTGGCAGCCGACGCCGCAGTACGGGCACACGGAGGGAACCTTGCGCTCGACGGGCGCGAGATACGCGTCGTGCGCGGGCGCGAGTGCGCCGGTCGGGCACGCCTGGACGCATTCGCCGCAGGCGACACAGGTCGACTCGCCCATCGGGTCGCCGAGATCGAACACGATCTCGGAATGCGCGCCGCGGAACGCGTAGCCGATGACGTCGTTGACCTGCTCCTCGCGGCAGGCCCGGACGCAGCGCGTGCACTGGATGCACGCGTCGAGGTTGACCGCCATCGCAGGGTGCGAGAGGTCGGCCGCAGGCTGCGCCCGCGACTCGAACCGAGGCTTGTCCACACCGAGTATGCGCTGCCAGAAGGCGAGCTCCGAATCTTTGCGATAGGCCTTTGCCGGCATGTCGCCCGCAAGCAGCTCGACGATCATCTTCTGCGCGTGCAGTGCGCGGGCGCTCGCGCTCGATACTTCCATGCCCGCGGTCGGCCGGCGGCAGCACGAGGGCGCGAGGACGCGTTCGCCCTTGATCTCGACCATGCACGCGCGGCAGTTGCCGTCGGGGCGCATGCCCGGCTTGTAGCATAGCCGCGGGATCGCCACCCCGAGCCGGTCGGCCGCCTGGATGATGGTCTCGTGCGCGAACGCATCGACTTCTTCGCCGTTGAGCCTGAAGGCGATGCGCTCCTGCTCGACGGCCTGCGTTAACGGTGCATTCATGCTCTGTCTCTCGATAAATAGTGAACGGGTGAACGGGTGGAAGAGTGAACAATGTCCGGACACGTATTCACTTGTTCACCTGTTCACTTGTTCACCGCCGTCAAGCTCGTGCGGAAAATACTTGAGCACGCACGCGATCGGATTCGGCGCGGCCTGGCCCAGCCCGCAGATCGAGGCGTCGGCCATGGCCTGCGACAGATCATTGAGCAGTGCCAAGTCCCAGCGCGGCTTCGCCATCAGGCCGGCGGCCTTCTCGGTGCCGACGCGGCAGGGAGTGCATTGCCCGCACGACTCGTCGGCAAAAAACTGCATCAGGTTGAGCGCGGCGTCGCGCGCGCGATCGTGCTGCGACAGGATGATGACCGCGGCCGAGCCGATGAAACATCCGTGCGGCTGCAAGGTGTCGAAATCCAGCGCGACGTCACCCAGCGATGCGGGAAGGATTCCGCCCGATGCACCGCCGGGAAGGTAGGCATAAAACTCGTGACCCGGGAGCATGCCTCCGCAGTACTCGTCGATCAGCTCGCGCACGCTGATGCCAGCGGGGGCGAGATGAACGCCGGGCTTGACCACACGTCCCGAGACCGAGAAGGAGCGCAGGCCCTTACGCTCGCGCCGACCCTGACTCGCGAACCACGTGGCACCCTTCTCCAGGATGTCGCGCACCCAGTACAGGGTTTCCATGTTGTGTTCGAGCGTCGGCCGGCCGAACAGACCGACCTGTGCGACGTACGGGGGGCGAAGGCGCGGCATGCCTCGCTTGCCCTCGATCGATTCGATCATCGCCGATTCCTCGCCGCAGATGTACGCGCCGGCGCCGCGCCGGAGCTCGATCCGCGGCAACGGGCACGGCGGATCGCGGGCAAGCGCGTCGAGCTCGCGCGTCAGCAATGCGCGGCAGGCCGCGTATTCGTCGCGGAGGTAGACGTAGATACTTTCGATCTCGACCGCCCACGCGGCAATCAGCATGCCTTCGAGGAACCGGTGCGGATCGCGTTCGAGGTAGTAGCGGTCCTTGAAAGTACCCGGCTCACCCTCGTCGATGTTGACCGCCATCATCCGCGGTGCTTTTTCCGCACGCACGATGCGCCACTTGCGGCCCGCCGCAAACCCCGCGCCGCCTAAGCCGCGCAGCGCTGAGTTCTCCAGCTCGGCGATCACCGCTTCGACGCTCCGCTCGCCCTCGACGCAGGCTTTGAGCGTGCGGTACCCTCCGGCGCCGCGGTAGGCGTCGAGCTCGACGTACGCCGGAAGGACGGGCTCGATGCGACCCGCTTCGATCGCGGCCGCGATCTTTTCCGCGGAGGCGGCGTCGATCGGGTTGCGGCCGACGACCGCCGCGGGAGCGTGCTCGCAGCGGCCGATGCACGGCGCGCCGATGACCCGAACGGCACCTGCGTCGAGTCCCGCGAGCGCGGTGCGCAATTCGTCTGCGCCCGCCATCCTGCACGACAGCGTCTCGCATACCCGCACGGTGATCGGCGGTGGGGCGGATTCGCCTTCCTTCACGACGTCGAAGTGATGGTAGAACGTCGCAACTTCGTAGACCTCGGTCATCGAAAGTCGCATCTCCTGCGCCAGGGCGACGACGTGCGCCGCGGAGATCGAACCGTGCGCGTCCTGGATCCGATGCAGGAACTCGATCAGCAGGTCGCGCCGCCGGGGCGCATCACCAAGGAGCGCTCGCACGGCCTCCAAGGCGCGCGCATCGACCGCGCGACCCTTGGGCGCGTTGCGGCCCGCGCGCTTCCCCGCCAGGCGCGAGGTGTCGATGATGGAATTCGTAGCCATCGTGGGTCAGTGGGTAGCGAAACCGTCGATCCTGAAGTGAGACAGCGCGATACGGATGGGGTTGCCGCCGGACTTTCGCATCAGTCCAGGAAGTCGCAGTACTTCTCGACGTACCTCGCGAGATTGAGCGAGTGCTCGCGGACCAGCCGCTCCGCGAGTTCGGTGTCGCGCCGCTCGAGCGCCTCGATGATCTGCATGTGATCGATGATCGAGCGCGCGGCGCGATCGGACTGCGAGATCGTGAGGCGCCGAATGGCACGAACGTGGATAAACAGATTCTCGAGGGTCTTGCCCATGAGGTGCGAGCCTGACAGGCGGATGATCGCCTGATGGAACGCGATGTTGGCGTCCGAATACTCGCTGATATGCTCTGCGGGCGCTTCGCTCAGGAACTCGTCGAACATATGGCGCAGCGATGCGATGTCCTGATCCGCCGCGTTCAGGGTCGACAAGCGAGCCGCCATGCTCTCCAGCGCCGCCCACATTTCGATCATCTCGATGATCTGCTTCTTGGTTTTGCGTACGATGAATACACCGCGGCGCGGCACCGTGCGCAGGAAGCCCTCCTGCTCGAGCAAGGACATCGCCTCGCGGATCGGCGTGCGACTCACGCCCAACGCCTGGCTCAACTGACGTTCGTCGAGGCGGATCTCCTCGCGGCGGGCGTAGATATCGGCATCCATGATCGCCTGCTTGAGCGCGGTGTAGGCTTGCTCGCGCATGCTCACGTTGGTGTTGAGCGGCTGCAGCTGAGCGGCTGCAGCCTGAGCGAGGACAGCGGAGGAGCGCCCGCGACCGGCGCGGCGAACGAGGTGGCTGCCGGTTGCGCCATGCTCCCGTCCTGCAGCGGCTCCGCCGGTTTGGGCCGGGGGGAGAGCATCGCCTGCGGCAAGCGCCGCGCCGCGTGGCTCATGGAAGGACCCCCACGCTTGCCGCCTCGCTGGCCAACCCGGCTGCGCTGCCCCCAGAAGCCGGGGCGCAGCGCGCACGTTGACGGATGAGTGCGAGCACCAGATCGACCGTCGGCGTCGGCACATCGAGCAACCGGCCCAGCTCGGCCACGACGCCAACCAGCGCTTCGATCTCCATCGAACGCCCGTGCTCGAGGTCCTGCAGCATCGACATCTTGTGCGGCCCGAGCGCGGCCATCCCGTCGATACGGCGGTCGGCGTCAACTCGCAGGTGCAGTCCCAGCCGCTCAGCAATCACGGCAGCCTCTGCCATCATGGCCTTGCAGATGGCACGCGTTTCCGGATCCTTCGCGATGACGTCGACCGTCGCGAGCGTGAGCGCACTGATCGGATTGAAGCACAGGTTGCCCCACAGCTTGAGCCAGATCTCGTCACGGATATCGCTGCGGATCGGTGCATCGAAGCCGGCCCGCGTGAGCAATCGGTGAAGCTCCTCGATCCGGGAGGTCTTTTGGCCATTGGGCTCGCCGATCGGAAACTTGCGGCCATGCTCATGGAGGATCACGCCCGGCGCGACCACTTCCGCCGCAGGGAACACGACGCAGCCGACAGCGCGCTCGGGTCCGAGCTTCTTCCACTGCTTGCCTCCCGGGTCGATCGTTTCCAGTGTCGTTCCCTTCGGCACGCCCCCTGCACCATAAAAGAACCAGTACGGCAAACCGTTGCTTGCTGTGACCACGCAGGTCCGTGCGCCGAGCAGCGGGGCCATAGCATCGACGGCGTCGGAGATCGTGTGCGCCTTGAGCGCGATGATCACGTAATCCTGTACCCCGAGCTCCGAAGGCGCATCTGTGCATCGCAGGTGCGCCACATGCTCCTCGCCCCCAATCCGCAGTCGCAGTCCGTCTGAACGCATGGCCGCGAGATGCGCGCCCCGCGCGACGACGCTCAGCTCGACATCGGTGCGCGCGAGCTCGACGCCCAGATACCCGCCAATCGCGCCTGCCCCGAAGACGCAAACCTTCAAAGGACCTCCTCGGCCGGGCGCCGCAGAGGCCTGGCCAGATGCGTTGTTTATGGTATACCACACACCAGAAATCAACAAGTTACCCGGTCACCGCGCTGCCCCGTGACCAAGCGGCTCGTACCAGACGGTATTGACTTCTCGTGATATACCACATACGTTATACACAAAATACCGGCGCGGCGCGGTCATCCGCGCTGGGGAGATCGCCCCGGAGTTCCTGGACGCTAGGAGGAGACCTAATGGCATCGCCCCCCGCAACAGCCCCAAGCCAGTCCGCTTTCGCAAACCCCTGGACCCAGCTGATCGTTGGCGTCATCTGCATGGTGATGATCGCCAACCTTCAATACGGCTGGACGCTTTTCGTCGGTCCGATCGACACCAAGTATCACTGGGGCCGCGCATCGATCCAGGTGGCGTTCACCATTTTCGTGGTCCTGGAAACCTGGCTGGTGCCGGTCGAGGGATACCTGGTCGATCGCTTCGGCCCGCGTTGGGTAGTCGTGGTCGCGGGTGCCCTGTGCGGCATCGCCTGGGCGATCAACTCGGTCGCCGACACGCTGCCGATGCTCTACTTCGCTGCCGCGATCGCCGGCCTCGGCGCGGGCGCCGTTTATGGCACCTGTATTGGCAACGCGGTGAAGTGGTTTCCAGGGCGGCGCGGGCTGGCGGCCGGGCTCACCGCAGCGGGGTTCGGCGCTGGTTCGGCGCTCACCGTCATTCCGATCGCCGCCATGATCAAGAGCGCGGGGTACGAGCAGACCTTCCTCACGTTCGGCCTCGCGCAGGGCATCATCGTCGTCGTCCTCGGCTTCCTGCTGTACACGGCCCCGTCTAGCCTGGCGGTCGCGGCCAAGATGTCGCCTGGTTCATCGCGCCGGCAGGACACGCCGGTCCAGATGCTCAAAACGCCCGTGTTCTGGCTCATGTACCTCATGTTCGTGCTCATGGCCGCCGGCGGGCTGATGGCGACCGCACAGCTCGCACCGATCGCCAATGACTTCAAGATCGCCAACATCCCGGTGAGCCTGATCGGCCTGACCTTGCCCGCGCTTACGTTTGCCCTGACGATCGACCGTGTCTTGAACGGCCTTTGCCGGCCGTTCTTCGGCTGGGTATCGGATCACCTCGGGCGCGAGAACACGATGTTCATTGCCTTTGGGATCGAGGGCCTGGGCATTTTCGCGCTCGCCAAGTATGGCACCGACCCGGTCCTGTTCGTCCTGTTGAGCGGCCTGGTCTTCTTTGCCTGGGGCGAGATCTATAGCCTGTTCCCGGCGACCGTGACCGACACGTTCGGCGCGAAGTACGCAACCACCAATACAGGTCTCATGTACACCGCCAAGGGCACGG
>VBCL01000060.1:20542-20974 GCA_005888865.1 Betaproteobacteria bacterium
GGCGAAGTGGGCAATCCCGGAGGATACCTAGTAGCCGCGCCGAGTATCACAAGGCGCCGACGTACACCGCGCCCGCTAGCCGGGCATCGCTGCCGGGAAGCGGGCGCGGTTTGTCTCAAAATCGAAGCAAGCGAGAGCCTCATGCCAGATACCGCAACCAAGTCGCCCGCCAAGGCGCCGACGACCACTGCCGAAGACACGCCGAAGATCACCCGTGGCGACGGGGTCAATGCCCAATCACAAGCAGAGATCGACGGGTTTCAGCTCGTCATCGATGCCCTCAAGCTCAACGGCATCGATACGATCTTCGGCCTGCCCGGCATCCCGATTACCGACCTCACGCGCAGGTTGCAGGCCGCGGGAATGCGCGTGATCTCCTTCCGCCACGAGCAGAACGCCGGGTACGCCGCTTCCATCGCAGGCTTCATGACG
>VBCL01000061.1:0-4720 GCA_005888865.1 Betaproteobacteria bacterium
GAGCGCCGCCTCGTCGGCAAGGGAGGCGAGCGGAGCGAGGTGCGCGCGGTCCTCGACGCGCTCGCCGCCGAGGGCCTTCTCTCGGACGCTCGCTACGCGAGTGCGCTGGTCACACAGAAAGCGGGTAGCCACAGCCGCCGGAGCATCGTCGAGACGCTGAAGGCCAAAGGAGTCGCCCGCGAGGACATCGACGCCGCGGTCGGCGAGACCGAGCTCGACGACGAAGCGGCGCTGCGCGCGCTGTGGCAGCGCCGGTTCGGCGCCGCTCCGGTGGACGAGCGGGAGAAGGCGCGCCAGGTCCGGTTCCTGCAGGCACGAGGATTTGCGCTTTCGGCGATCCTGAAGCTCTTGCGCGGGGCGCGGGACTCGTAGCGCATGACGGTGTCGACCGAACGAGGTATAATCTGACCATTCTGACTACATCGCTGAAGCCATGCGAAAAGTGGGCATACTCGAAGCGAAGACCCGGCTCTCGGAGTTGGTGGCGAGCGCAACGAACGGCGAGACTGTGACGATCACCCGGCACGGGAAGCCGGTCGCCAAGCTCGTCCCCTACCGGGCCACCGACCGCGCGGCCCAGGCGAGACGCCAACGCGCGGTGGCGGCGTTGCTGTCGATGCCGCGTGCCAAGCTGCGCGGCCTGACAATCCGTCAGCTCATCGACGAAGGCCGGCGCTTCTGAACGCTCTCGTGCTCGATTGCTCGGTGACGGCGGCGTGGTTCTATGCGGATGAACGCGATGCGTATTCGCGCGAAGTCGCGAAGTTCCTCGTCACCGGCGTCGCATTCGTGCCGGTGCTTTGGAAACTGGAGCTTGCGAACGCGCTGATCGTGGGCGAGCGCCGCCGACGCATCAGCCGGGATCATGTCGAGAAGGGTTTAATGGAAATCGATGCGCTCGACATCCGGGAAAGCGAGGACGATCTGCAACCCATCGATCTCGTGCGCCTGGCCAACGCCTGGAACCTGTCGGTCTACGACGCGACCTACGTCCAGCTTGCGCAGCGGATGCAATTGCCGCTGGCAACGCTCGATGATGAAATGAGTGCGGCGGCACGTGCCGGCGGGGTCAGGCTCTTCGAGCAACCAAGAGCGCGGTCATGAACGTTTCAGCTATTCGCCGCCAGTTCCTCGACTACTTCGCCTCGAAGGGGCACGCGATCGTGCCCTCCGCCTCGCTCGTGCCCGCCAACGATCCCACGCTGCTGTTCACCAACAGCGGCATGGTCCAGTTCAAGGACGTTTTCCTCGGCAACGACACGCGAAGCTACGTGCGCGCCGCGGACGTGCAGCGCTGCCTGCGCGCCGGCGGCAAGCACAACGACCTGGAGAACGTCGGCTATACCGCGCGCCACCATACGTTCTTCGAGATGCTGGGCAACTGGTCGTTTGGCGACTATTTCAAGCGCGAGGCGATCCGCTACGCGTGGGACCTGCTGACCGCGGTGTACAAGCTGCCCGCCGATCGGCTCTGGGTCACGGTCTATCAGACCGACGACGAAGCCTACGACGTCTGGGCGAATGACATCGGTGTGCCGCGCGAGCGCATCGTGCGCATCGGCGACAACAAGGGCGCACCGTACGCATCGGACAATTTCTGGCAGATGGCCGACACCGGGCCGTGCGGTCCGTGCAGCGAGATCTTCTACGACCATGGCCCGGGAATAGCCGGTGGGCCACCAGGATCGGCGGAAGCCGAAGGTGATCGATACATCGAGATCTGGAACCTGGTGTTCATGCAGTTCGACCGCGACGCGCAAGGCACGCTGACGCCGCTGCCGAAACCGTGCGTCGACACCGGCATGGGACTCGAGCGCCTCGCCGCGGTCCTGCAGAACGTCCATACCAATTACGAGATCGACCTCTTTCGCGCCCTCATCGCGGCGGCCGCCAAGCTTACCGGCGCGAAGGATCTCGCTTCACCGTCGCTCAACGTCATCTCCGATCACATCCGCGCCTGCGCCTTCCTCATCGTCGACGGCGTGATCCCGAGCAACGAAGGTCGCGGTTACGTGCTGCGACGGATCATCCGGCGGGCAATTCGCCATGGCTACCAGCTCGGCCAGACCCAGCCGTTCTTCGCCGACCTTGTGCCGCAGCTCTCGAAACTGATGGGTGACGCGTATCCAGAGCTGCCGCTCAAGCAGGATTACGTCATGCGCGTGCTTCTGGCCGAGGAAGAGCGCTTCGCCGAAACGCTGGAGCACGGCATGAAAGTGCTCGAAGCGGCGCTCGCCGAGCTCTCCAGGGTCGGGGCGAAAACGCTGTCCGGCGAGACCGCATTCACGCTCTACGACACCTTCGGGTTTCCGTTCGACCTGACGGCGGATGTCTGTCGCGAACGCGGGGTGAGCGTCGATCAGGCGGCGTTCGAGGCGGCGATGGACAAACAGCGCGAGCGCGCCCGGGCCGCCTCCACGTTCAAGATGGCCGAGGGCCTCGAGTATGGCGGCGGGAAGACGCGATTCGACGGTTACGACACGCTCGCCGAGGATGCGCGCGTGGTCGCGCTCTATCGCGACGGCAGTCCGGTCGATGCGCTGTCGACCGGCCAGAACGGTGTGGTCGTTCTGGATCGTACGCCGTTCTATGCGGAGTCCGGGGGCCAGGTCGGCGACCGCGGCGAGCTGTCCAAGGGCGGCGCATGTCTGACGCTCTTTGCCGTGCACGACACGCAGAAGATCCAGCCCGAGGTGTTCGGCCACTACGGTGAGGTCAAGACCGGCGAGCTCAAGCGCGGCGACACCGTCGCCGCCAAGGTCGACGGGCACGCGCGGGCGCGCGCCGCCTGGAACCATTCGGCGACCCACTTGATGCACGCGGCGCTGCGCATGGTGCTGGGCGATCATGTCACGCAGAAGGGATCGCTCGTCGATCCGGAGCGTACCCGGTTCGACTTCTCGCATTCGCAACCGATGACCGATGTCGAGATCCGCACGGTCGAATCGCTGGTGAACGGCGCGATTCGCGCCAATTATCCGGTCGAAGTCCGGCTGATGCCGTACGACGAGGCGATCAAATCCGGCGCGATGGCGCTCTTCGGCGAAAAGTACGGCGAAAGTGTTCGCGTGCTGCGCATGGGCGACTTTTCGACCGAGCTCTGCGGTGGTACCCACGTTGCCCGCACGGGAGACATCGGCTTCTTCAAGATCGTGTCCGAATCGGGCGTCGCGGCCGGTATCCGCCGCGTCGAAGCGGTGACCGCCGAAGGTGCGCTCGCCTACACGCACGAGATGGAAGCGCGGCTGAACGAGGTCGCGCGCGCGCTCAAGGCGCCGCCAACCGAAGTCGCGACGCGGATCACCCAGGTCCTCGACAACACCCGCGCACTGGAGAAGGAGCTGGCCCGCCTCAAGTCCACGCTCGCGTCGAGTCAGGGCGGCGACCTCGCGGCGCAGGCGGTGGAAGTCAACGGCGCACACGTGCTCGCCGCGACGATCGACGGTGCCGACGCGAAGGTGCTGCGCGAGACGCTCGATAAGTTGAAGGGCCGCTTCAAGTCCGCGGCCATCGTCCTGGGATCGACGGACGGCGGGAAGGTGACCTTGATCGCGGGCGTCACGTCGGACCTCACCGACAAGATCAAGGCTGGCGACCTCGTCAACCACGTGGCCACGCAGGTCGGCGGGAAGGGCGGCGGACGGCCCGACATGGCGCAGGCCGGCGGCACCAACCCTTCCGCGCTACCCGCCGCCCTGCAATCGGTGCGGTCGTGGGTTGCCGAGCGGCTCTAGGCGGAGGAAGCTCATGTCTTTGCGGCCCGATGCGACGCTCGACAAGTTCGCCCATCGCGGCGACGGCCGTCTGCCGGGACTGATCGGCGTTCGCTTCACGGGCGTCGCCGAGAACCGCATCGACGCCGAGCTGGACATTCGCCCGGAGCTGCTGGCGCCCAACGGTTACCTTCACGCGGCCACTGTCATTGCGCTGGCCGACACCGCTTGCGGTTACGGCTGCCTCGCGCATCTGCCCGCGGGCGCCGAGAATTTCACCACGGTCGAGCTCAAGAGCAACTTCCTGGGTACCCTCCGCGAGGGCATGCTCACCTGCGTGGCGACCCCTGTCCATCTGGGTAACACGACGCAAGTCTGGGATGCCGTGGTCGACGATCGGGCACGAGGGCGCAAGGTCGCGCTCTTCCGCTGTACGCAGCTGATCCTCTGGCCCGAATCCGCGCGGCGGGCTTGATGCCAGCCCTTGCTGGCCACCTGGACGCCGACGGGGCATCGCTAACCGTCTGTTCCGTCACAATAACCTCCAATCGGGCCGTGCGGGTGCCGGGCGCGCCGGCCTCTATGATGGGCGTTGTGTGCGCGGGAAACGCCCGCGAACCGATTGGCGGCGACGCGGTCTTTAACCCGTCGGTCGTTCATGACCACCCACCCATTGCCCAGCCCCCTCGGGGCTGCAATACGAAAGGAAGGCAAGTCCATGAGTGCAATACGATACGTGCGGCCATGGCTGGCGTTGGCGGCGACGCTTTCGCTCCTGGCGGCTGTTCCGGTCGCCCACGCGGACGGCATGACCTCGGAGCAGGCGCAGGACATGCTCAACGAATTGAAGCTGATCCGCCAGACGCTGGAGAAGATGCAGTCTCCGCAAGCCGCGCCCGCGCCGGACGACAAGGTGAGCTACAAGTTCTCTCCCGGCGGGTTCTCGTTAGGCGACGCCAAGGCACCACTGGTGCTGGTCGAGTACACCGACCTCCAGTGTCCGTTCT
>VBCL01000061.1:4768-15178 GCA_005888865.1 Betaproteobacteria bacterium
CAAAGCCAACTACATCGATACCGGCAAGGTCCGCTTCGTGAGCCGCGATTTCCCGCTCGATTTCCACGACAACGCGCGCCGAGCCGCGACGGCTGGGCGTTGCGCCGCCGAGCAGGGCAAGTACTGGGAAATGCGTCACGTGATGATTGTCAACGCGGAAGCGCTCAAGGCCGACAATCTCGCCACCTACGCCGGCACCGTCAAACTCGATGTCCCCAAGTTCAAGAGCTGCCTCGAATCGGACAAGTTCAAGGCACAGATCGATCAGGACGTCGCCGAGGGTGGCGTGGCCGGAGTGCAGGGAACGCCGTCGTTCGTGATCGGGCGTCTGGAGAACGACAAGCTCCAGGGTGTGCGCATGGTCGGCGCTATGCCTTACGCACAGTTCGACGCCAAGATCCAGGAGATGCTCGGAGAAACCGCGAAGAACGCGAAGAACTAGCCCCGCTTCGCAACGCCAGCGCGGCCCGTCCGCGTCCGTCGCTCGAGAAGCGGCGAACGCGGTGCGGGCCGCATGTTTTCTCCGGGCGGGCGCGGGTCCGGGGCCCATCGATAGCGTCCGTGTGAGGTAATCCAATGAGCTGGCTGCTGCTCGCGTTCGCGCTCGGAGTGCTGGCGCTGCAGCAGCAAGCCGACCTGCCGTCCGCCACGCATGCAGCGTGGAGCGCGCTTCCCTTGGTGCTGGCGCTGCTTGCGTCGATCGCGTCCCGTTACACGAATGCGTCTCTCCGCCGCGCGGCGCGTTACCTGACGATCTTTTCGGCCGCCGTCGCCGTCGGGCTTGGGGGCTTCTACTACGGAGCATGGCGCGCCCAGGTCCGGCTCGCCGACGAGCTGCCCGCCGCCTGGGAAGGCCGCGACATCGATATCGTCGGCGTCATCGACGAGCTGCCGCAAGTTGCTGCGCGAGGCGCGCGTCTGGCGTTCGCGGTCGAGCGAGTCGTCACCCCCGGCGCGGTCGTGCCGTCGCGGCTCTCGCTCGGCTGGTATGGATCGTGGCGCGAAGACGAGGCCGGCGCCGAGGTTCCGGAGCTTCACGCGGGTGAACGCTGGGCGCTTACCGTGAAGCTCAAGCGCCCGCATGGGACGGTGAACCCGCACGGCTTCGACGTCGAAGCGTGGCTCCTGGAGAACGAGTTGCGTGCCACCGGCTACATTCGCGACAACGAGGGCAACCGACGCCTCGATGCGTTCGCGGGCCGGCCGGGCGATTATGTGGAGCGACTGCGCGAGACCATTCGCACGCGCATCCTCACCGCGCTCGAGGGCCGGCCGTACGCCGGCGTGATCGCAGCGCTGGCGATCGGCGACGAACGCGCCATTCCCAACGAGCAGTGGCGCATTTTCTTTCGCACCGGCGTCGGTCACCTGATCAGCATCTCCGGGCTGCACGTCACGGCATTTGCGACCCTGATCGGGGCCGTCGCGTTCTGGCTGTGGCGACGCAGCTACCGCCTCACGCTCGTGCTACCCGCCCGGAAAGCCGCGGCGATGGCCGGTGTCGCCGCTGCGTTCGTTTACGTGCTGCTGGCCGGGTTCCAGGTTCCCGCGCAACGCACGCTCTACATGCTGATGGTGGCCGCCATCGGGCTCTGGCTCGGCCGTCCGGGGACCGCGTCAACGATCTGGCTCTGGGCGCTGGTCGTCGTGCTCGCGTGGGATCCGTGGGCGATGCTCGCTCCGGGATTCTGGTTGTCCTTCGGTGCGGTCGGAGTGCTTCTCTATACCGGCGTCGGCCGCATCGGTGCAGGGACGGCGTTCGGCGCGGCCGTGCGCGCCCAATGGGCCGTCACGATGGGCCTGGTCCCGCTGATGCTGATGTTGTTTCAGCAGATCTCGCTGGTGTCTCCGCTGGCCAACGCGGTGGCAATTCCGGTGGTCACTTTCCTGGTCGTGCCGCTGACGCTCACCTCGATCGTTTTCCCCTGGGACGCGCTGCTCATCGCGGCGCACCAGGTCTTCGCCTGGCTTTCGCTGCTGCTCGAAGCCTTGAGCGCCCTCCCTGCGGCGGTCTGGGAACAGCATGCGCCACCCGTGTGGGCCATCGCGGCGGGCGTCGTCGGCGTGCTGTGGCTGCTGGCGCCGCGCGGGCTGCCGGGCCGCGCGCTCGGATTGGCNTCGTCCCGCTGCTTCCTCCTCCCTGCGCATTCCGGCTCACCGTGCTCGACGTGGGGCAGGGCCTCGCGGTGCTCGTGCAGACGAGCGCGCACGCGCTCCTCTACGATACGGGCCCGCGCTTCAACGAGAGCGCCGATGCCGGCGATCGCATCATTGCCCCGATGCTGCGCGGCAGCGGGGTGGCGCGGCTCGACGCGATGATCGTCAGCCACCAGGACAGCGATCACAGCGGCGGCACGCTGTCGCTCCTGCATACCATGCCGGTGATGCGGTTCGCGTCGTCGCTGCCCCTCGAGCATGCCATCGTCCGTGCGCGCATCGAAAGCGGCGAGACCGCGGAGCGCTGTATTGCCGGCCAGCGCTGGCAATGGGACGGAGTGGATTTCGCGCTGCTGCACCCGGTCGAGGCGAACTACGTCAATCCGAAGCTCAAGGCGAACGACCTGTCCTGTGTGCTTCGGGTCAGTAATCCCGCGGGCAGCGCACTGCTTACCGGCGACATCGAGGCGCGGACCGAGGCCGACCTGATCCGCCGCGACGCTGCCGCGCTTCACGCGAATCTGCTGGTCGTTCCGCATCACGGTAGCCGAACGTCGTCCACATCGGCGTTCATTGCGGCGGTTGCCCCCGACGTCGCGGTTTTCACGCCCGGTTATCGCAATCGGTTCGGCCATCCGCGACCCGAGATCGTCGCCCGTTATGCCGATGCCGGCATCCGCACGTATCGCACCGATTACGAGGGCGCGCTCACGTTCGCCTTCGAATCCGGCGCGACGCTCGCCGCGCGTCGAGAGCGCGATGTCGATCCTCGCTACTGGCACGACACCCCGCGACGAGGCGAGCTTCGACCGCTCGATTGACGCCTCGCGCCGTCCATCGCTACTCTCGGGTTGTGCCTCCGACGACCCTGCGAGCGATCGCGCTCTTCGCTGTACTCGCGTTCAGTCCCGGCGCGGGCGCGCAGGACCAGGCGCATGCGCCGGGCTCGGAATGGAAACTATCGACTGCGCTCGGCCCGGCCTATCCGCAGGGGAAGGCGGGGGAGATCTGGGCCACGCTCATTCGCGAGCGTTCGAAAGGGCGCCTGAACGCCGGGCTCTATCCCGGCGCAGCGCTGGCGCAGCGCGACCCCGGACGTGAATTCGCCGCGCTGCGCGATGGCGCCATCGACCTCGCGGTCGGCTCGGCAACGAGCTGGGCACTGCAGGTGAAAGAGCTCAACCTGTTCGCATTGCCATGGTTGATACCCGATGCAGATGCGCTCGCTGCGCTGTTGCGAAGCGACGTTGCCGGAACGCTCGAAGAGCGCGTGCGCGCGGCCGGCGTCGAGCCGCTGGCCTGGGCGGCCGACGGTTTCCGCGAACTCGCGACACGGCGCGAAGTCCACACGCCGGCGGACCTCGCCGGGTTGCGCTTGCGCGTCGCGCCGTCGCCATTGCTGGTCGATACGCTATTGGGCCTGGCCGCGGTGCCCGCGTCGATGGAAGCTGCGAATGCGCTCCAGGCATACGCGCACGGTACGCTCGACGGCGAGACGATCAGCGTTGCCGCGTACGCGACGTCACGACTCCATGCCTCGGGGTACACGCGGCTGCTCCTGTGGGGAGCGCACGCGGAGGTGCTGCTGTTCGCGATCAATCGCGCGCGATGGGACACGTTGAGCGAGCCCGACCGCGAGCTGGTTCACCAGGCGGCGCGCGACGCGGCCGAGCAGGCCGCAACCTTGGCGCGACGCGCGAGCGAACCCGCAACCCTGGCGGAGCTCGGCCGCTACGGCGTCACGGTGACGCGGCTCACGCCGGCGGGTAAGCAACCGTTTCGCGCCCAGGCCAAAACCGCGTACGACCGCTGGGCCGCCGTCGTTGGCGAAGATGTCGTGCGCGCGGCGGAGACCATCGTGGCGACGCCTCGATCAGCGCGATGATTCAGTCGACGCGGCGTCCGAGACGCACCGCGGTCTCGCCGCGCTTCGGTTTTCGCGTCGGCATGATCAGCACGCAGTTGTCGTACGGAGTGCGGATCAGCGTGCCACCGTCGACCGCGTAGGGCGTACCTGCTATCGGAATGGTCTGCAGCCCGTGCACCGGGAGCGTGAATGCGAAGTCGTCGGTGGCGATCGTGACCGCGGCCGAGACCTCGATCAGGCGCTGGCGGGGCACCGGCACCGGATCGAGAAAGGCGTCGAGCAATGTCTGCTCCGCGATGCCGAAGTGGCGCAGGAAACGCAGCACCGATTGGAAGGCGACCTCTGGTGCGGCGGCCTCCCAGTGCTGGCCACATTCAACCAGCAGCGCGCTTCGCGGATCGTCTTCCTCGTCGAAGAACGCGTAGTCGCGCAGTCGCCGCCCGGCCGCGTGCCCGCCGTCGACCACGATATGCCGGGGTATGCCAACCGCTCGCGCCAGCGCGAGCCCCTTGCGCCGCTGGCCCGCCATCGCCAGCGGAGGGCACGGCTCCGACATCGAGTGCAGATCGAGCAGATGATCGACGCTGTCGTACAAAGGCCTGAGTGCCCGCGCGCGCCTGAGCTCGTTGCTTTCCCGCGGGCCGTCGAGTACATCGGGCGTCCACAGCCGGTTGAAGTCCTCGTCGGCGCAGCGTGACGCGAATGGGTCGGCCGGATCGAAACGCCGATAGGCGTCGACGTTGGCAAAGACGATCGACAGCCTCCCTCGCGCTGGATGGATATCCTCGCGCAACAGCCGATCGAGCGCGATCGCGCCGCAGACCTCGTTGCCGTGCGTCAGCCCCTGCAGCAGCACATGCGGACCGGGGCGGGTCGAGGAAAAGGTCCACGCATAGGGCACGCCGGTGTTGCCCGCCGCATACGCGCCAAGATCGGGAAACGCCACGTCGATGGACGGAGCCGGCGCGGGGATCGACACGGTTTGCTTAAGGCGGCACGCCGCGGCGCGTGTCGATCAGGCGACGCAGAGGTGGTCGGCGAGCCGGGCCATGAACGTCTCGCACAGTGCGAGTTGCTCGAGCGCCACCCACTCGTTGGGCTGATGCGCCTGCGCGATATGTCCGGGTCCGCAGATGATCGCCGGCATGCCGGCGTTGTGAAACAGCGCGGCCTCGCTGCCGAAGGAGACCTTGCCGGTGTCCTGCGTGCCGCTGCACATCTTGCCCAGCTGGGCGATCTCGCCTCCGTCGCGACTGTCGTACCCTGGCGACGCCGAGATCGGTTGAAATTCGATGGTCGTCGCCGGATCGACCGCATGCATGTCGGGCAGCAGCGTTGCGGCGAACCGCCCGACCTCGGCGAGCAGCGCGTCGGGATCGTCGCCCGGAAGGTGACGGAACTCGAAGTCGAACTGGCAATCGCGGGGCACGATGTTGAGTGCGGTTCCTCCGCGGATCACGCCGGTATGAACCGTCGTGTAGGGCACGTCGTACGCGGCATCGAAAGGACCGCGATCGCGGAAGCGGCGCGCCATCTGCGTGAGAAAGGTCACGAGCTCGCTCGCGACCTGGATGGCGTTGACGCCGTAGGGTGTCAGTGCGGAGTGCGCTTCATGGCCGCGCACGCGGCAGCGGTGGCTCTTTTTTCCCTTGTGCGCGACGACGACACGCATGCCCGAAGGCTCGCCGATGATGCAGCCTGACGGTTTGATACCGCGGGCAACGACGTCGGCGATCAGCCGCCGCGCGCCGACACAGCCGACTTCCTCGTCGTACGACAATGCGAAATGCACCGGGCGCTCGAGTCCGCGGCGCAGCAGCGTCGGGACCTGCCCGAGGGCGATCGCCGAAAAGCTCTTCATGTCGGCCACGCCGCGGCCGTAGAGCCTGTCACCCACGATCGTTGCCTCGAACGGCGCGCTGTCCCACGGCTGGCCGTCGACGGGCACCACGTCGGTGTGGCCCGAAAGCACGACGCCGCCGGTGGTCGAATTGCCGTCCTTCGCTGGCAGCGTCGCGAAAAGATTCGCCTTGCGTCGCTCGTCGTCGAAAGTCAGCACCGACGCGACGCCATGACCGGCCAGGTAGTCGCGCACCCAGTGGATCAGGGCCAGGTTGGACTCGCGGCTCGTCGTGTCGTAGCCGACCAGTGTCCGGATCAGATCGAGACTGACGAGCTGGGGCGCAACGGCAGTAGGCGCGGCGGGGGCGTTCATGCGGGCGGACGTTGCTTTCGGACAATGCGAACCTTGCCCTGCAGTAAGGATAGAAACCGCCTCGAGCGCTGTCAATCGCTTGAGAAGAATCTCCTTGGGAGACACCAGCATGCGCAACTTGTCGCTGACAATCGCTGTATTGCTGATGCTTGCGGCGCCGCTTTCGCGAGCCGAGGATCTTCCTTTGGACAAGATCAAGCTGCCGCCGGGTTTCGCGATCGAGCTTCTCGCGCGGGTGCCGAATGCGCGCGAAATGGCACTCGGGACCCGCGGTACCCTCTTCGTCGGCTCGATGGAGGGGGGCAAGGTCTACGCGGTAACGGCCAAGAGCGCCGGTCCCGCAACCGTAAGCACGATCGCAAGCGGCCTCAACAGCCCGGTCGGCGTGGCCTTTCACAATGGAGCGCTCTACGTCTCCGCGGTGAGCCGTATCCTGCGTTTCGACGACATAGAAAGCAGGCTCGACAACCCGCCGCGACCCGTTGTCGTCAGCGACCGATTCCCGAGCGATTCGCATCACGGCTGGAAATTCATCGCCTTCGGTCCCGACGGCAAGCTCTACGTTCCCGTCGGCGCGCCGTGCAATGTCTGCGAACCCGATCCCGACCGCTACGCGATCATCACGCGCATGAATCCGGATGGATCGGGCCTGGAGGTCTATGCTCGAGGCCTGCGCAATTCGGTCGGCTTCGACTGGGATCCACGCACCCGGGAATTGTGGTTTACGAACAATGGACGCGACCTGTTGGGGGACAATTCGCCTCCCGACACGCTGAATCATGCCCCGAAGCCGGGATTGAATTTCGGCTTTCCGTACTGTCACTCGGGCGTGGTCGCCGACCCGGACTTTGGAAAGAAGCATTCGTGCAACGAATTCGCGATGCCGGCACAGAAGCTCGACCCGCATGTCGCGCCGCTCGGTATGCGCTTCTATACCGGAACGCAGTTCCCGTCGATGTACCGCGACCAGGCTTTCATCGCGGAACACGGTTCGTGGAATCGCAGCAGAAAAATCGGCTACCGGGTAACCCTCGTGCGCATTGAAAACAACCGCGCGGTCGGCTACGAGCCTTTCGCGAGCGGTTGGCTGCAGGGCGAGACAGCATGGGGCCGCCCGGCCGACGTTCTCGTCATGCCGGACGGCTCGCTGCTTGTTTCGGATGATCTCGCGGGAGCGATCTATCGCATCCGCTATGCGGGCAAACCCTCATAGCCCGGGTGGGCTCGAGGGTCGACCCTGAGGGTTGCGTGTGCTGCCGGTCGGAACTCCCGGTGCTACCAATGACGGTAGTACCCGTACGGGCGATAGCTATAGTAACCGTACGGTTGGTAGTAGGCGACTGCAGGCGGCGAGTAGTAATACGCGGGCGCCGGGGCATAGTACGAATACGCCGGCGGCGCTACGTACCCATAGCCATAGCCGTAGTTCGAATAACCGAACGCGACGCCCGGCACGCCAATCGATACCGCGAAGGAATCTCGCGCGGACGCCGTTGTCGCCAGGGTGGCACCACCGAAAAGCAGCAACGCGGCTGTCACGAATGTGGCAATGCGACGAGTCATCTGTATACCTCCTGTAGCTAAGTCGCGAATGGCGACACCATCCACAACGTAAGGTAGACACCATCCGTTGACAGGTAGTTTCCGCATCAAAACATACGGTTACAATTGGTTACGGTTGGGCTATGCTTCGCCGTGGGAGCCGCACGCGGAGGGAGCGTTGGAGAGCGATATGCATCATCTGCTGGGGCGCCTTGCGCGCGTCGGGACCATCGCTTTCGCCGCAGTTCTGGTGGTGACGATGGGTCCGCTCGTTACCCCGAGCGTGGCAGCCGATCTCGCTATCGGCATCGGCGCCGACGTGACCGCGATCGATCCGCACTATCACAACGTCACGCCGAACAACAACGTCGCCGCGCACATCTTCGATTATCTCGTCCTGCGTGACGAGCGCCAGAGAACGATTCCGGGCCTCGCGGAATCGTGGCGGACGATCGACCCGGTAACCTGGGAATTCAAGCTTCGCCGTGGAGTCAAGTTTCATGACGGCAGCGACTTCACGGCCGCCGACGTCGTCGCCTCGATCGAACGGGTCCCCATGGTGCCGAACAGTCCGTCGCCGTTCACCGCCTACACCAAGCAGATCAAGGAGATGATCGTCGTCGACCCGCTGACGATCCGCTTCCGCACGGCGACCCCGTACCCGCTCATGCCGTCCGACATGACCCAGGTCGCGATGATTTCGAAGTCGGCCGCGAAAGCGACGACCGAGGATTTCAACAGCGGCAAAGCGGCGATCGGCACCGGGCCCTACAAGCTCGTTCATTACGCCAAAGGAGACCGGATCGAGCTCGCGCGCTTCGACGGCTATTGGGGCGGCAAGACGCCGTGGGAGAAAGTCACGCTTCGGCTGTTACCGTCCGACGCGCCACGCGTTGCAGCGCTCCTCGCGGGCGACGTGCAGGCGATCGAGAACGTCCCCACGTCCGACGCCGCCCACCTGCGCACCGACAAGCGCGTCTCGTTGTACCGGACGGTCGCCGATCGCCTGATCTATCTGCACATGGATTCCGAGCGCGACCTCTCACCGTTCGTGACCGATCGCGAAGGCAAGCCGCTATCGAAGAATCCGCTCAAGGATCCGCGGGTTCGCAAAGCGATCTCCAAGGCGATCAACCGGCCGGCGCTCGCCGAGCGCGTCATGGAAGGCGAGGCCGTGCCGACCGGGCAGCTCCTGCCGGAAGGGTTCTTCGGCTACGCGAAGAACCTCAAGGCCGAGCCGTACGATCCCGAGGGCGCGAAAAAGCTTCTCACTGAGGCCGGCTATCCGAACGGCTTCGGGCTCACGATCCACTCACCCAACAATCGCTACGTCAACGACGCGAAGGTTGCGCAGGCCGTCGCCCAGATGCTTACCCGCGTCGGTATCGCCACGCGCGTCGAGGCGATGCCCTCGGCGACGTTCTTTCCGCAAGCCACCGAATTCAAGTTCAGCTTCGTGCTGGTCGGCTGGAGCTCGGGGACCGGCGAGGCTTCGAGCCCGCTCAAGGCGCTGATCGCGACGCCGAGCGGGAGGCGCTGCTCCAACGTGCGACCGAGCTCGCGATCAACGATACGGCGATCGTGCCGCTGTATCATCAGGTGAGTCTGTGGGGCACACGGAATGGCATCGGCTACCTACCCCGCACCGACGAAAATACGCTTGCGCACAAGTTCCGCCCCGCGAAGTAGCGCGGCGGCGCCGGGCTCGAATTCATCGGGAGAGTCATCATGAACGCGCCGCATCCCACCTGGCCCGTGGCGACCACACCGGCCGCCAATTTCATCGCCAACCGCTGGGTCGCATCGGCAGCGGGCGCCACCCTGCCGATGATCGATCCCTCCGAAGGCGAGCCATTTGCGGCCATCGCGCGCAGCGATGCCGCCGACGTCGATGTCGCGGTCCGCGCTGCGCGAGCGGCGTTCGACGGCGCCTGGGGCGCGCTCGCGCCCGCGGACAAGGGACGTTTGCTCAATGCGCTCTCGCGCGCCATTGTCGATCGGGCCGAGGAGCTGACACTCATCGAAGCACGCGATTGCGGCAAGCCTGTCAAGCAGGCGAGGGTGGATGTTGCCGCGTGCGCCCGGTACTTCGAGTTCTACGGCGGCGCGGCCGACAAGCTCCACGGCACCACCATTCCCTATCCACGCGAATTCTCGGTGCTGACCTGGCGCGAGCCGCACGGCGTATCCGGCCACATCATCCCCTGGAACTATCCGCTGCAGATTTTCGGTCGCAGCGTCGGGGCTGCGCTCGCGGCCGGCAATGCCTGTGTAGTCAAGCCGGCCGAGGACGCATGCCTGTCGCTTTTGCGCGTCGCCGAGCTCGCAAGAGAGGTTGGATTGCCGGCAGGCGCACTCAACATCGTGACCGGACTGGGGCGCGAGGCCGGCGCCGCATTGGCGGCGCACGCGGGCATCGATCATCTCTCGTTCACCGGCTCGCCAGTAACGGGCGCATGGGTGGCGCAGGAAGCGGCCAAGCGGCATTGCCCGGTCACGCTCGAGCTGGGCGGAAAAGGGGCACAGGTGATATTCGCCGACGCCGATCTCGACGCAGCGCTGCCGGTAGTCGTCAACGCGATCGTGCAGAACGCGGGCCAGACCTGCTCCGCAGGGAGCCGCTTGCTGG
>VBCL01000062.1 GCA_005888865.1 Betaproteobacteria bacterium
CGGGGACATCAAACAAGTGCCGATCCTTCTGGACCTCTACGGCATCGCGTTATTTACGCACTGCCGCTTCCGTGAGGGACGGCAGATCGAGGACAAGGCGCTCGCCATGGCCGAGCGGCTCGGAGACGGGCGATCGAGAGCCCACGCCAGGGCCGGGGTGATCATGCTGTCGATTTACGTCGATCCGATGCCGCTTGCAGATTTCGACCGCTTCGCACAGCGAGCCTTCCGCGAAGCCGAGGAAGGCGACGATACGTACATCATCGGGCGGATGATCATGGCGATAACAATGAACTATATGAATCGCGGCTTGATCATCGAAGGGCGGCAATGGGCACTTCGCCTCATGGAGTTGGGGCGGGGACGTCAAGATCGGCGGTCGCTCGGCATGGCGTTATGGCTGCTCGGTTGGCTCGACATCCTCGCCGAAGACTACGGCTCCGCGCTTCGCCATGGCGAGCAATGCATGGAGACTGCGTTTGCACCGTTCGATCGTCAAATAGGCGCGAATGTGATCGGCATTTCGCAAATGTTGCTTGGGCGCCTCGCGGAAGGAATCGAAACAATCGAGCAGCACCGGCGCCAGGCCACGGCGCAGGGATGGCTCTTCGCTGCGCTAACGACAGAGGCTCCGCTTGGGGTAGCGATGCTGTTGAGAGGAGATTTGAAAAAGGGCGCGCGGCTCCTGGAGGCGGTGATCGAGCGGTGTGAGTCCGAATACGGTTATCAGGCCTATGCCGACTGGGCGCGCATATTTCTTGCCGAATTCTATCTCGCGTTGGCGCAGGGAGCGAAAAAAACGTCCTTGCGAACCGTGCTGAAGAACTTTCTATTCCTGGCGAAGGCAAAGCCCCTCGCGGCAAGAAAGGCGGAGTCCCTATTGCAGGTCGCAATACGGAACCCTCAGTTCAGCGATCGAGGGGCTATTCGGGCTCGAATCGACTACGATCTTGGCGTGCTCTATAAGGGGCTCGGGCGATTGGACCTCGCGCGGAAGCATTTGTGTGATTCACGCGCAGCCGCAGTGGCGCAGGAGGCGACGGCTATTGTCGCAAGGATCGACGCGGCGATGAGCGCCTTGTAAAACATTCCTGAGAGGGAGACCGCGATGCTGGAAGCGAGCCTCGAATCATATGCCTCGGCTCCAGAGCGGCTGCCGGAAACACGCTGCGTGTGCCGCGACACAGATCCGCCACGCTCAAATAATGGCCGTTAGCGGAATGACGACCGCAATAGAGCGACGGATCACAATAGACCCACGTCAGTAGCGCTATCGCGAAGGAATAAGTCTAGATTGGCTCCCCGACCAAGGCTCGAACCTGGGACCTGCGGATTAACAGTCCGTCGATTCAAGGCGCGAATTATTGCTAGCAATCAAGTACTTATACTCTTCTCGGTGGGGTCCGGTTTTTGGCACTTAATGGGATTTAACGGGCCTGGACGTTCAGATGTTCCGACTTAATAGACCCCGTTTCTTGTCACTTATTCAACAATCCACTCAGGCGGGACTAGAATCGTCCGCAACCCCATTCGATAGCCGCAATGTCCAGCGGAACTCAATACCGTTTCGGACCATTCCGTTTCGACGCCAAGGGTCGCGTACTCTTTCGAGGCTCGAAAGATCTCGGCTTGCCGCCGAAAGCCGCCGACACGCTGCTCGTCCTCGTCACGAATGCCGGAGAAGTGGTCGAGAAGGCCACTCTGCTCGACTCCGTTTGGGTCGGCATGGTCGTCGGCGAGGGAAGTTTGACGCGAACGATTTCCATTTTGAGAAAGGCGCTAGGGGGCGACGCGCGTAGCGGTGCCTATATCGCGACGGTCTCCAAGCGCGGCTACCGCTTTGTTGCGCCGATCGAGCAGGCGGCAACCGACCGGGAAGAGGTCACGGACCGCAGAGCGATGCTCGCCGTGCTGCCGTTCGAAAACCTGAGCTCGGGACAGCGATTCGATTACTTCAGCGACGGACTGACTGAAGAAATGATCGCCCAGCTGAGCCGCCTCAATCCGGACCGACTCGGCGTCATCGCACGAACCTCGAGCATGATGTTCAAGGGCACGCGGAAGCGAATCGCCGAGATTGGCGGCGAGCTTGGAGTCCACTATGTGCTCGAAGGAACCATTCGGCGCAGTCGCGGGCGGATTCGAATCGCAGCGCAGCTGATTCAAGTTTCCGACGAAACTCACGTCTGGGCAGAAAACTACGACCGCCGAGCCGGGGACGTTCTGCAACTGCAATGCGATGTGGCAGCAGCCATCGCCCGCGAGATTCAGATCAAGCTGACGCCGCGGGCGTCCCGTCGGCTAACGGCGATGCAGGAAGTTCCCGCGAACGCCTACGAGGCCTACTTGAAAGGCCGCCATCTCTTCAATCGGCGCACGGAAGCCGGCATGCGGGAGAGTATCGCGCACTTCGAGCTGGCGATTCGCCACTATCCCGCGTACGCGCCGGCCTACGCCGGAATCGCCGACGCGTACGTCATGCTCGCGTGCCGCGGGATGGTACCCTCCAAGGAGACGTTTCGCCGCGCACGCTCCGCTGCACGCAAAGCGTTGGAGCTCGACGGTGAGCTTGGCGAGGCACACGGCTCACTCGCGCACGTGCGCCTGCACGATTGGGATTGGGAAGGGCTCGATCAGGACTTCCGACGGGCAACGGATCTCAATCCGTCGCTCGCGATCGTGCATTACTGGTACAGCGAGTATCTGATGTGCCAGGGAAGACAGGACGAGGCCGTGGCCGCCACTGAGATCGCTTATCGCATGGATCCGTTATCGCCGGTCATTCGATCGTCGCGCGCGATGATTCTGTACCTGGCCCGCCGCTACGAGGAAGCGGCCACCCTGCTGGTACGCGCATGTGAGGCGAATCCCAACCATTTTCTCCCGTACCTGCGTCTCGGGCTCGTGCGCGTGCAGCAGCGCAAATACGACGACGCCATCGCGGCGCTCAAGATCGCCATGAAACTTGCAGATCACAGCACGGAAACCGTGGCGGCGCTCGGGATGGCGTACGCCGCGAGCGGCAAGGCGCCTCTTGCACGGCAGGTCGTGAGCCGGCTCGAGCGGCTTAAAGGCAAGCGTTACGTTTTGCCATACAACATCGCGAAGATCTACGCGGCGGCCCACGACCGCGGGAAAACGTTCGCGTGGCTGGAGACCGCTTACGAAAGCGGCAACCCGGACTTGATCGAGCTCAACTCCGAGCCGGTATTTGACTGGTTACGAGACGATTCCAAATTCAATCACCTCATGCAGCGCATTGGCTGGACTGCTTGACGCGGACGTCGCGCATTCGGGCGCCGCCGCGGCGCTCAGCATTTCAAGATGCGGTCATACCGCCCGAAAACGTTACCAATGCCACACCTGATCGTAATCACCGAACAGCTTGGCCAGCTTGCTGCGGGAAATTAAGGCTAGTCCGTCAATCAACTCGCTGGGCTCGATGCCGCGTTCGCGCAACGCGTCTTCCACCACGTAGATCTTCACGCCTTGGGCTTTGAGCCTGACCACGTCGTCGGCAATCTTCGGCGGCTGGGTTTGCTCCCGTCCGCCGAACGACAATCCGCCGGCGTCCTGCGCCTTTACCGCGTAGTTCACGGCATTGCCGCGCAAGAGCACATCAATGTCGGCTTTGGCACCTTTCATCGCGGTACAGATCCAGATGACGGTGTCGTCCTGTTCCTCCAGAGTGCCGCGATAGGCCGCTTCGACAATGTTCAGCACTTTCATGCGCTGCCTCTATTTGGTACCGATGACCAGGGTGTTGTCGGAACTCTCGGCAAATTTCCAGAAGTCCGCAGGGCCGCCGCGCCGCACACCATCGATGGCTTCGCCCGCACCGCGCTCGTCGACGCACAGACCGCAATTGACCCAGTCCACCTTAATGCCCTTTCCCGCGGCCTCATTCATTATCGCTGCGATCCAGGCCCGCGGCAGCGGGTGATTCTCCTCTTCCACGCTGCGTCCGTGCACCGCGTTCGCATGCTGCGCCTGTTTTGCGAAGGGAAGGTAGACGGCACCTTCGTAAGCGAACACGTTGACGTTGTAGCCTCGCTTGATCGCCAGATCGATCAAGCGCAGCGCGGTGGTGCTGCGCGCATTTTCAAACGGGGCGTCCATCAGGGCAAAGGTGAACGTTTTTGACATGGCAGCGACCTTAGTGCCAGATGGCCTTGCGACCATCGGCAAGGTAATCGATGACAATGGAGAGCGGCGCCGCTTTTATGCCGTCCGTTAGCCGACTCGGGGCAATACCACGTTCGCGAAGGGAAAAATCATCGGCCAGCACCTCCACGCCGGCGCGCGCCGTGTTGGTCAGCAGTGAAGAGCAGGTGCCGGGACGCGCAGGAAGTACGCCGTTTTGCACCAGAAACAAAGTGACCTGATTGCCTTCCTTCACCAAATTCACCGCGAGATCATATTGGCGCGCAACAATGTTGTTCTCGAAGGGATCGTGCGACTCGATGAGCAAATACCCGACGCTGGGCATTGAACCTCCGGTTGCATTCATGAGTGTGTGGTATTTCACCGCACGAATCGGGTAGAGTCCTTCGCGTCGACGGATATTTTTCTGACGAAACTATGACGAAGCAGCGAACAGGATCGAAACTGCCTACTGCTACTGCAATCTTTAACCGGGACTTTGCTAACATGGGCGCGAGGCGAGTTATCTGATGACGGGGTGCGACCCCTGAAGGCTAAGATCATGGCCCTAACGCGAGAGCTGAACGAACTGGTGTGCCGTTACGACAAGTACGCCGAGCTCCACCGCTCGACCGCGATGCGGGAGTTGGAGCACAGCGTCTGCGGTTGCGCCTATGGGAGTACGAGTTGGACAACGCGCCAGGAAGCAAAGCGAATCGCCCAGTTGCTCGAACTCCGCCCGGCTGCGAAGCTGCTGGACGTGGGCGCCGGGACGGGATGGCCGGGCCTCTATCTGGCGGAGCTCACGGGCTGCGACGTTGTGGTGGTGGACCTTCCTCTCGCTGGCCTTCGACTCGCGCTGGAACGCGCCGCGGCGGACAGCCTGGCCCAGCGATGCGAGGTCGTAGCAGCGGATGGTGCTGCACTGCCCTTCAAGGACGCTTCATTCGACGCACTGAGCCATTCCGATGTTCTGTGCTGTACGCCCGACAAGCTGGGCGTCCTGCGGTCGTGTCGACGTATCGCGCGCGATCGCGCCAGGATGGTGTTCACGGTCATCGCGCTCGCGCCC
>VBCL01000063.1 GCA_005888865.1 Betaproteobacteria bacterium
TCGGAAATCCGCAAGATCAATTTGCGCGTCGTGCCTGTGAGGGCGGCCGACGACGGCAAGCGCTGCTTTCTCGTTCTGTTCGAAGAAGCATCGTCTGCGACCTCGCCGCATCCACAGCCCGATTCGGGCGATTCACGAAACACCGCCGGAACGCCGTCGCGCGCGCGCATCGCGCGCTGGTTCGGGCGCCTGTCTGCGGGAGCATCTGCCGCAGAGCCATCTATCTCATCCGGCGAGCAGGGCTTTCGGGCGCTTCGTCAGGAGCTGGCCTCCACGCGCGAATACCTGCAGTCGGTGATCGAGGAACAGGATGCGTCGAACGAAGAACTGAAATCGGCCAACGAGGAGATCCTTTCCTCCAACGAGGAGTTGCAGAGCACCAACGAAGAGCTCGAGACGGCGAAGGAGGAGCTGCAATCGGTCAACGAAGAGCTGACCACGATCAACGAGCAGCTCCAGAACCGCAATACCGAGCTCTCCCGGCTCAACGACGACGTCAACAACCTGCTGGCCAACGCCAATGTACCGATGGTCGCCTTGTCAACGGACTTGCGCATCCGTCGCTTCACGCCTGCTGCGGCGAAGCTGCTCAATGTGCTCTCGACCGACGTCGGGCGACCGATCGGCAACCTCAGACCCTCGATCGATATCGAGGACCTGGAGCCCCTCATCACCGAGGTCATCGACACCGCCCAGGTCCGCGAGCGCCAGGTTCGCGACCGCGAGGGCCGGCATCACCTGCTGCGCATCCATCCCTTCCGGACCGCCGACAACCGGATCGACGGCGCGGTCGTGGTCCTGTTCGACGTCGAAGAGGTGACCTCGCAGGCGACCCGGCTGCGGGAGAAGGCTGCGCTGATCGACCTGTCGTCCGACGCGATCATCGCCCGCGACCGCGACAGTGTCATCACCTCCTGGAACCACGGCGCGCAGGACATGTACGGCTGGACCGAGGCCGAAGCCCTCGGCAAGGTCGCGCACGCGCTGCTGCAGACCTCTCCGGGAGGCGGCACCGATATCGACGCGCTGCTGCGCAGCCAGGATCGCTGGCAAGGCGAGGTGACCCACACCCGCCGCGACGGCATGCGCATCCTCGTCGAAAGCCGACACGTAGTGCATCGCGCCGAGAATGGCGACGTGCTCGGGATCCTGGAAATCAACCGCGACATCACCGACCGGCAGCGGATGATGGCCGAGCTCTCGGCGGCCGACCGGCGGAAGAATGAGTTTCTGGCGACCCTCGCCCACGAGTTGCGCAATCCGCTGGCGCCGCTCTCCAACGGGATCCAGGTCCTCGACGCGGTTGGCAGCCAGGAGCCTCGAGGCGTCGAGGCACGCGACGCGATCAAGCGCAGCATCGGCCACATGACGCGCCTGATCGACGACCTGCTCGACATTTCCCGCATCACGCGCGGCCATATCGAGCTCCATCGAGAGCACATCGACCTCGGTGCCGCAGTCCAGGAAGTCCTGGAGACGTTCCGGGCGATGTCGGGCGCGGCAAACCGCGAGCTCTCCGTTCGCGTGCCGCGTGAACCGCTGGTTGTCGATGCCGATCCCGTGCGGCTGACTCAGATCGTCGAGAATCTGTTGCACAATGCGGTGAAATTCACCGACGATGGAGGCAGGATCGAGATCGCGCTGGAGCGCGAGGCTAGGCGGGCCGTGCTCAGCGTGCGCGACTCGGGCATTGGCATCGCCCCGGAGAATCTCTCCGTCATCTGGGACCCCTTCGTGCAGGCGGACACGTCGCTCGAGAGAATACGCGGCGGGCTCGGTATCGGGCTCGCGCTGGTGAAGAGCATCGTCGAATTGCACGGCGGGACCGTGGCCGCGGGCAGCGAGGGTGTGGGCAAGGGAAGCACATTCGTCGTGGAGCTGCCGATCTCGGTCGCCAAGCCGGTCACCGCCAAGGCAAAGACAGAACCGGCGCCGCGGCGCCAAGCCGCATCGGCGCCGCTTTCCGGCCGGCGCTTCCTGATCGTCGACGACAACGTCGATGCGGCCAACAGCCTCGCCGCGCTCCTGAAGGTGATGGACAACGATGCCCGCGTCGCCAACGATGGCCCCGGCGCACTGCGGGTGGCCAGGGAGTACCAGCCGGATATCGTCCTGCTCGACATCGGCCTGCCGGGCATGAACGGCTACGATGTCGCGCGTGCGCTGCGCAGCGACGCCGGCAACGGCAAGCCGCTCATCGTGGCCGTGAGCGGTTACGGCTCGCGCGAAGCCATGGAACGCTCGGTCGAAGCCGGCTTCGATGCGCACTTCGTCAAGCCGATGGAGATCGGCGAGCTGGAACAGTTCCTCGCGTCAAAAACCCGTCAATAGCAGCCGGTGATCTTGGCAATCGCCGCGAACCGGTGCGGCGGCTCGCGATAGGTGTCGTCGGGATCCTGATCGAAGCTCACGACCGTGTCGCTGACGACCACCCGGCGAAATCCGACGTAAACCCCCTGCTTGTTCTTGGCGCTGAATTCAGCACAGAGCGTTGCGCCGTCGGCGGCGAGTCGCTGGTTGCGTATCTGCATCGACGACGGCTCGATGAGCGCGCCACGCAGCCGTTGCTCGAGCCGCGCCATGATCGCGATGCGCGCCTCGTCCCCTGCCGTGCGGGCGTCGATCTCGGCCTGCTCCGAGTCGCGTCGCGCCAGCTCCTCCTGGGCAGCACGCTCGCGCATCTGCCGATCGGCGGCCTCCTGCTCGCGCCTCCCCTTCTCGATCGCTGCCTGAATCGTTGGATCGTCGTGCGCGCGATGGCCGGGCTTGTCGCAGCCGACGATTGCTCCGATCGCGAGGCCGGCGATCGGCACGAGGGTCCAACGCCCGCGCCACCCCCGGGACACGACGCTCAAACCGCCCGCCTACCCGCGACGGGATCCCGCGTCGCTAAGCCGGGCCCTTCGCGCACCGGTGTTTCTCGGAACATTGGATCACCTGCAGGTTCGTCTGGAACTCTTGGCAGACGTGTGCATCCGACCGGTTAGGCGAACGTCAACTCGCGTTTGAAACTCCTTCGGGCCGCGCGCCAGCTCAATGCAAGATGAGCCCTCCGACCTTGCCGTCCTTGACCGCCATGGTGACGAGTAAGTCGTCCTTGCCGTCCTTGAAAGCGAGCTTCCACAGGTAGACGGTGTAACCCTCCTGATTCAAGGTGCCAAGAAACGTCGCCGTGTAGCCCTGGTTGAGGCGCGGCGCAAGCTCGGCGCTCATGCCGTCGAGCATCCGCTGGGTCATTCCCGCCTTTAATGACGCGTCACCCGCGGCCACGAAGTCCCGAAGCGACTTCGCCTGCACCGCAGCGAGCATGTTCCTCATCGTTGTCTCGATCTGGGCCGGCGCCTGAGCGAACGCGATGGGCGCCACGAGCATCAACGCCGCGGCAAATGCGCAGATTGTGACGCGGGCCAAAGCACGAAACCCCTGAACCATGTCTTCCCTCGGTCGAGGAGACGATGATACCTCGGGCCAGACGCGCGGACACCGCCCCTGTCGCGGACTCGTCTCGCCCCGCTCGGGATATGCGAGGAACCTACTCCGCCGTCTTTCGCTGTGGAAAGCTGACGACGTTCTCCGGGGCGGAGGGGCCGCGGTGAGACCAGAGCGAGGCGAGAAGTCCGGTAAGAACCGGCGGATCGATCGGCTTCACGATGTGATAGTCGAATCCGGACTGCTGCGATTGCAGGCGGTGCTCCTCCTGGCCGTAGCCGGAGATCGCGACGATGAGCGTACGCCGGTGCTCGGGCTCCGCCCGGATGCGCTCGGCGACCTGGTAGCCGTTGACCTTCGGCAAGCCGATGTCGAGGAGAACGGCATCGGGCCGCAGGCGCGGCATGGCCCGCAGCGCTTCGTCGCCGTCGTAGACGACGTGCACGTCGCATCCCGACATGCGCAGCAGCACGGCGGTGCTTTCGGCAACATCCTGGTTGTCGTCGACCACCAGCACGCGCAAATCGAGCGGCACGACCGGAGAAAACCGGGCGCTGTCCCGCGCCTCGCCCTCCGCAACCCGCGCGGGGCTCGCCGCCGGCAAGGCAACCGTGAACTCGCTGCCCAGGCCCGGTCCCTCGCTTTGCGCGAGCACGCGCCCGCCGTGCATCTCGACCAGACGCCGCACCAACGTCAAGCCAAGACCCAGCCCGCCGCGCGAGCGATCGAGCGTGCGGTCGATCTGGGTGAACGGCTCGAAAATCGACGACAGCAGCTCCTTCGGTATCCCGACGCCGGTGTCGCGTACACGGAAGACGATTTCGGTTCCTTCGCGCGTCGCGGTGACCGAGATACGGCCGCCGCGATCGGTGTATTTCGCGGCGTTGTTGATCAGGTTGGCGAGAACCTGGGCAACGCGCGCGAAGTCACCCTTGAGCCACAGCCGTTCGGGCGGCAGAAGCACGGTCAGCGTGTGGTCGAGCGCGTCGACGTAAGGGCGGCTGGTCTCGACGGCGGCGACCACGACATCTCCCACGTCGACCGATTCGATCTTGAGCTCGATCTTGCCGCGAGTGACGCGGGAGACGTCGAGCAGGTCGTCGACCAGGCGCACGAGCTGTTTCAACTGCCGCCCGATCACCTCGGTCGCCCAGTTGAGCTTCGCCGGGGCCTGGTCGCTCATCTGCAGCACGTGTATCGCGTTGCTGATCGGGGCAAGGGGATTGCGCAGCTCGTGCGCCAGCATCGCCAGGAACTCGTCCTTGCGTCGATCCTCTTCCTGGATCTTTCCATACAGCAGGGCGTTATCGAGGGCCGTTGCGGCGCGGCCGGCCAGATCGCTCGCCATCGCCAGCGCATCCGCGTCGAATTCCCGTCCGGGCGAGCGAAGCGCCAGCGCCAGGACACCGAGGATGCGGCCGCGCGCAAGCAGCGGCACGAAGGCGACGCAATGGATCGTCTGCGCGATCGAGGCGTCGATCAGGCCGGCGAGGGGCGATTAGTCGATCCGTTTGGAGGCCGGCATTCCTGCCCGGTTGCTGAACACTTGGAGCTTGCCGGAAGCCCTCACGCGCTGCACAGTCAGGTCGTACCAGACGTCGGCGTTCCCGTTGACGCGGCGAGAGAGCGGCGCGCGCGTCGGGTCCTCGCCGGCCCATGCGACTTCGGTGCAGGCTTCATCGCGCTGCTCGTCGAAGAGCGTAAGCGCATCCACGTCGGCGAGGGTAGGCACGCAAAGCCGGACCAGCTCGCCGCTGATCGCCGCCGCGTCGAGCGACCCCCCGAGCGCGGCGCTGGCCTGCGCCAGGAAAGCCAGCCGGCGCGTCGCGTGTTCCGCGGCCGCCCGCGCAACGCGCTCCTCGACCAGCGCGAGGTGCTCCGCTGCCTGACGTCTCGCCTGCTGGGCCAGGAGGAACAAGTCGACGAAGACCTTGACCTTGGCCTGCAGGATCTCGGGCACGACCGGGGATGCGATGTAATCGACCGCGCCGAGGGCATAGCCCTTCTGCATGTGATGCTCGTCGTTGAAGTCGGCGGTGATGAAGATGATCGGGATATGCGCCGACCGGCTGCGATTGCGAATCAACGCCGCGGTTTCGAGGCCGTTCAGGCCCGGCATGTTGACGTCGAGCAGAATCACCGCGAAGTCGCGCTCGAGCACCTGCTTCAACGCCTGCTCGCCCGACGCGGCCGTGTACAGATTCTGCCCAAGATCCTCGAGGATCGTCCGGTAGACAAGCAGCTTGTCCGGGCGATCGTCGACGATGAGGATGTCGGCGCCGCCGGCCGGCGGCGCTTGCCCAAGGGCGTTTGCGCTCATATCCGTTGCTATCGATTCTACGAGGCCATCATCCGAGCCATGCCCGCAGCACACCGACCATCAATTCCGTGTCGACCGGCTTGGAGAGATAGTCCCACGCTCCCGCCTCCATGCATTTCTCCCGATCGCCCTTCATCGCCTTGGCGGTCACCGCGATGATGGGAACGTGCTTGCACGCCGGGATCTTGCGGATCTCGCGGATCGTGTCGATCCCGTCCATCTCCGGCATCATGATATCCATCAGGATCACGTCGACGTCGTTCTCGATCTGCAGCGAGCTTACCGCGTCGCGGCCGTTGTCGTGCGAGACGACCACCATTCCCTTGTCCTCCAGGAGCGAGGACAGCGCGAAGATGTTGCGCATGTCGTCGTCGACGATCATCGCCTTCTTGCCCCTCAGGACCTGGTTGGCGTTGTGCAGCTCGCGCAGGATATTGCGGTGCGCCTCCGGCATCTTGGTCGGCGAGCGGTGCAGCTGGAAGCTCGCCTGGTCGAGCAGATCCTCGGGCGTGCGCGCGGTGCGCACCACAGCGGTTCGGGCCAGCCGGTGCCAGCGCGCCAGTTGCGCCGCGTCACCCGAGTCGCCGTAGAGCACGATCGGCAGCGTGTCGATAGTGGGCTCGAGGATTTCGCCCGCCGGCGCATCGTCCCCGTTGGCAAGCAGCTCCGAATCCAGAACGATGCAATCGACGCCCCCATTCGCGGCTTTCCCGGACACCATCGCGACCGCTCCTGCGTAGTCCGCCGCGCTCGTCACCCGGATGTCGTTCGCGGCGAAATAGCCGGAGAGCCAGTTGCGTCGCTCGTCGTCGGCGGTCACCAGCAACAGGTGTTTCTCCGGTTGCTGCAGGAACCCGATCAGCTGGTCGAGGAGCCCGTCGATCATCTCCTTGCTCTGAATAGGCTTCGACAGGAACGAGAAGGCGCCGGCGTTGAGCGCCCGCTCACGGGACTCGTCGGTGGAGATCACCGATACGGGAATATGCCGTGTCTGCGTGTCGTGCTTCAACCGATCGAGCACTCGCCAGCCGTCGATGTCGGGCAGAAAGATGTCTTCGGCGGCCAGCGCCAGCGCCGACACGCCGAGCGAGGTCACGATGCCCTTGAAGCCTTTTTCGCGCGCCGCGTCGAGCAGGAAGCGGGCGAAGGCGAGGTCGTTCTCGACGATGAGCAACACGGGCGCTCCAAGCGTCAGGTTGGCACGATCGTCGCCGACTTCGTTCGCCGACAGAAACGGCGGCAGCGCTTCCGCCCCGCCGGGTTCGGGATCGAAATCGTCGCCGCGCGCGATCTCCGCCGCTGCGTAGTCTCCTTCCTCCATCGTCGGCTCGGCAGTCGGCGCCGCTGCGCTTGGCACTACGGCGGGCCCCCAGACGGCGCTCTTGCGGGCAAAACGCTGCGGCGAATAGATCTGCGGCAGGTAGAGCGTGAAGGTGCTGCCGACGCGCGGCGCGCTGACCAGCCGCAGCTCGCCACCGAGCAGCCGCGACAGCTCGCGGCTGATCGCGAGGCCCAGCCCGGTCCCGCCGTACTTGCGGCTGGTACTCCCATCGGCCTGCTGGAAGGCCTCGAAGATGATCTGCTGCTTGTCGGTGGAGATGCCGATCCCGGTATCGCGCACCGAGAAGGCGATGACGTCGTCGGCGCGATTGAGGTTCTCGTTGCCCGGATTCCAGCCGGTCTTCGCCGGTTCGATCATCAACGTCACATGGCCCTGGTGCGTGAACTTGAACGCGTTCGACAGCAGGTTCTTCAGCACCTGCTGCAGCCGCTTGGCATCGGCGAACATCGACTTCGGCAGGCGCGAATCGAGCCGGATGAAGAAGTCGACGGTCTTCGCCTCGGCCACGTGGCGGAAGGTCCGCTCGACGTAGCGCTGCAGATCGTCGAGCTGAAGATCGGTTGGATCGACGACAACCGTCCCCGACTCGATCTTCGACAGGTCGAGGATGTCGTTGATGAGCGTGAGGAGGTCGTTGCCCGAGGCGTGGATCGTCTTCGAGAACTCCACCTGCTTGCCGGTCAGGTTGCCGCCCGGGTTCTTGCACAGCTGATCGGACAGGATGAGCAGGCTGTTGAGCGGCGTGCGCAGCTCGTGTGACATGTTGGCCAGGAACTCGGACTTGTACTTCGACGTGAGCGCGAGCTGCTCGGCCTTCTCCTCGAGCGCCTTGCGCGCCTGCTCGACCTCCTGGTTCTTGCGCTCGACTTCCTGGTTCTGGTGCGCCAGCAGTCCCGCCTTTTCCTCCAGCTCCTGGTTGGTCTGCTGGAGTTCCTGCTGCCGGCTCTGCAATTCGTGCGCCAGCGATTGCGACTGCTTGAGCAGGTCCTCGGTCCGGGTGTTCGCCTCGATGGTGTTGATGACGATGCCGATCGATTCGGTCAGCTGATCGAGGAACGCCTCGTGCGTCGGGCTGAACCGGTCGAACGAGGCGAGCTCGAGCACCCCCTTCACCTGGCCTTCGAAGATCACGGGCAGCACCAGGATGTTCTGCGGCGGCGCGGAGCCGAGGCCGGACGAGATGCGAATATAGTCGACCGGCACGTTCGAGAGCAGGATCTTCTCCTTGTCGACCGCGCATTGCCCGACCAGGCCCTCGCCCAGCTCGAGACGATTGCCCACTGCGCTCTGGCCCACCGAGCCGTAGCTCGCCAGCCGCCTCAGGCCCGGCCGCTCGGGGTTCGAGTCGAGCACGTAGAACAACGCGTGCTGCGCCGACACGACCGGCGCCAGCTCGGTCAGGATCAGCCGCCCGACCGTGTTCAAGTCCTTCTGGCCCTGCAGCATCCGGCTGAACTTGGCGAGGTTGGTCTTCAGCCAGTCGGTCTCGGTGTTCTTGCGCGTGGTGTCGCGCAGGTTGCGGATCATCTCGTTGGTCGTATCCTTCAGCGCGGCGACTTCACCGCGCGCCTCGACCGTGATCGAGCGTGTCAGGTCGCCCTGGGTCACGGCGGTTGCCACTTCGGCGATCGCCCGCACCTGCGTGGTGAGGTTCGCCGCAAGCTGGTTGACGTTCTCGGTGAGCCCCTTCCACGTTCCCGCCGCACCCGGAACCTTGGCCTGCCCGCCGAGCTTGCCCTCGACACCCACTTCGCGCGCGACCGTCGTCACCTGGTCGGCGAAGGTGGCGAGCGTGTCGATCATGCTGTTGATCGTGTCGGAGAGCGCTGCGATCTCGCCTTTCGCCTCGACGGTCAGCTTCTGCTGCAGATCGCCGTTGGCCACCGCCGTCACCACCTTGGCGATGCCGCGGACCTGGCTGGTGAGGTTGCCCGCCATGAAATTCACGCTGTCGGTCAGGTCCTTCCACGTTCCCGCCACGCCGCGCACGTTCGCCTGCCCGCCGAGCATCCCTTCGGTGCCCACCTCGCGCGCCACCCGCGTGACTTCGGAGGCGAACGACGAGAGCTGGTCGACCATCGTGTTGATCGTGTTCTTGAGCTCCAGAATCTCGCCCTTCACGTCGACCGTGATCTTCTTCGACAGGTCGCCGCTCGCCACCGCCTTGGTCACGTCGGCGATGTTGCGCACCTGACCGGTCAGATTGCTCGCCATGAAGTTCACGCTGTCGGTCAGGTCCTTCCACGTGCCGGCCACGCCCTGCACGTCCGCCTGTCCGCCGAGCCTGCCGTCCGTGCCCACTTCGCGCGCCACGCGCGTGACTTCGGAGGCGAACGAGCGGAGCTGATCGACCATCGTGTTGATGGTGTTCTTGAGCTCGAGAATCTCGCCCTTCACGTCCACCGTGATCTT
>VBCL01000064.1 GCA_005888865.1 Betaproteobacteria bacterium
CACGGCGGAACGCTTTACCTGTGCAACCTCAAGCCGGTGGTGATCGACGTCCTGGACAGGGGCGGCTTCCTCGATCGCATCGACCGCAGAAACGTGTTTGCGACCAAGGCCGATGCCATCGCGGCGATCTACCGCCGCCTCGACGCGAACATTTGTCGCGCCTGCGAGGTGCGCATCTTCACCGAGTGCCAGCGGATACTGCCCGACGGCAGCCTCCGCGAGGAAACCACTTAGCGCAGATTTGCGTCGCGCAGCACGCGCCAGACGCGCTCCGGCGTCAACGGCATCTGCAGGGCGTGCGCGGCCTCGCTCGAGCCGGCGCGCGCGAGTGCGTCGACCACCGCGTTGACCAGCGCCGGCGTCGCGCCGATCGTTCCCAGCTCGCCCACGCCCTTGATCCCGAGCGCGTTGTTGAGGCACGGGATCGACTGGTCGGTGACCGTCCGGAACTGCGGCGTCGAGACCGCGCGCGGCAGCGCATAGTCCAGAAAGCTCGCAGTCAACGCCTGTCCGGATTCGCGGTCGTATACGAATTCCTCGCAGAGCGCCTGGCCCAGTCCCTGCATCGCCCCGCCTTCGAGCTGTCCCTCGACGATCCGCGGGTTTACGACGGTTCCCACGTCATTGACCGAGCAATACGTTACGGGCTCGATCGCGCCGGTGGCAGGGTCGATCTCGACTTCGCAGATGTGAGCGCCGTTGGGCCAGGTCGCGTCCGCCACGGAGCTTGTCGAATCGACGGTGAACTGCGCCTGTGGCTGGACCTTCGCCAACTCGAAGAGCCCGATCCTGCGATCGGTGCCGACCACCGCGCAGACGCCGTCGGCGTATTCCACGTCGCCGACCGCAACCTCCAGCTCCCGGGCCGCGAGCTCGCGCGCCTTCGCCACGGTGCGCTGCGCGGCGACGTGCACCGCGGAGCCACCGACGAAGAGCGAGCGCGATCCGGCACTGCCGAATCCCGTGCCGCGGTCGGTGTCGCCCTGGAGGATGCGGATGCGCTCGATCGGGACACCGAAGACGTCGACCGCCAGTTGCGCGTAGCTGGTGGCAATGCCCTGTCCCATCGCCTGGGTCGCCGAGAAGATCTCGACGTAACCGTCGCCGGATACCTCGACCGTGACGCGCTCCTCGAAGACATCGGCGCCGGTCCATTCGAGAAAGGTCGCGAGCCCCCGCCCCCGCAGCCGGCCGCGCCGCTTCGCGTCGGCCAGGCGCGCGTCGAAACCTGACCAGTCGGCGAGAACGAGGGCCTGGTCCATGATCGACTCGAAGGCCCCGCTGTCGTAGGTCTTGGCCATCGCGTTCTTGTACGGCATCTGCTCGGGCCGGATCATGTTCCGCCGCCGCAATTCGGCGGGGTCGACCCCCATCTGGCGCGAAGCGGCGTCGAGGAGCCGCTCGATGATGTAGATCGCCTCGGGCCGACCGGCGCCGCGGTAGGCCGCCGTCGGCCCGGTATGGGTCAGCACGCCCCGGATGCGGATGTCGATCGTGTCGATGTCGTAGATGCTGGTCGAGACCCAGGGACCGATCATCAACTGGATCACCACGCCCGCCGGCGTCGCGTACGCGCCCAGGTTGGCGAGTGACGACACGCGGAGCGCGAGGATCCGCCCGTTCGCGTCGAGCGCGAGCTCGGCCTTGCTGGTTACGTCGCGCCCGTGCGTCGCGGCGAGGAATTCCTCGATCCGCTCGGCGCACCATTTGACCGGACGTCCGAGCGCGCGCGCGCAATACGCGACGACGACGTCCTCCGGGTAGAGCCCCGTCTTCATGCCGAAGCCGCCGCCAACGTCGCCGACCAGCACGCGCATCTTGTCGGTGGCGATACCCAGAACCTCCGCGCACAGAGCGTCGCGCAGGCCGGTCGGCGTCTGGCAGGAAACGCGCAGGGTGATCCGATCGGTCGCGCGATCGTAGCCTCCCAGGACTGCCCGGGGCTCGAGCGGGCACGGCGCGACGCGCTGGTTGAGGAGATCCAGCGTCACGACGTGCGCCGCCTTGCCGAAGGCAGCCGCCGTCGCCGCGGCATCGCCGTGCCGGATTTCATTGGCGATGTTGCCGCTCGCCGCGGGCCAGACCAGCGGCGCGCCAGATGCAAGCGCGGCGACAGGATCGACGACCGCGGCCAGGGGCTCGTAACGAACGTCGACGGCGTCGGCCGCGTCACGCGCCTGCTCGCGCGTTTCCGCAACGACGGCGGCCACCGCTTCGCCGACGAAGCGAACGATCTCGTGGGCAAGCGCGTAGCGTGGCGGGGACGCGCTCGGCGAGCCGTCGGCACGCTTGAAATCCGCCGACGACGGCAGCGGCTTGACGCCGGCTCGCACCAGATCTTCGCCGGTGACGACGGCAATGACACCCGGCAACGCCGCGGCGGCCTTCGTGTCGATGCCGGCGATGCGAGCATGGGGATGGGGCGAGCGCAGGAAACAGACGTGTGCCTGCCCCGGCGACGAGACGTCGTCGGCGAAACGGCCCTGCCCGGTAAGAAGCTTGTCGTCCTCGACCCGCAGGACGGATCGTCCGCTGCCGAAGCGCGCGTGTGTCGGTTCGGTCATGCCTTTGGCCGCACGCAGTCCATGAAATAGCGCAGCTTGCCGCCTTCGTTTTCCTCGACCAGCCCGTGAATGTCGGTGTCGAACCCGGGAAACTGCTGGTTGAAGGTGCGCGCGAACTGCAGGAACTGCACGATCGTCCGGTTGAAGCGCTCGCCCGGGATCAGCAGCGGAATGCCCGGCGGATACGGCGTGAGCAGCACGCTGGTGACACGCCCCTCGAGCTGATCGATCTCGATACGCTCGATCTCGCGGTGCGCCATGCAGGCGAAGGCGTCGGAGGGCTTCATCGCCGGCTGCATGTCGGACAGGTACATCTCGGTGGTGACGCGGGCGACGTCATTGGCCTTGTACGTCTCGTGGATCTGCCGGCACAAGTCGCGCAGGCCCACGGGCTCATAAGAGGGATACTTGGCGCAGAACTCGGGCAGGATCTTCCATAGCGGCTGGTTCTTGTCGTAATCGTCCTTGAACTGCTGCAACGCCGTAACCAGCGTGTTCCAGCGGCCCTTGGTGATGCCGATGGTGAACATGATGAAGAACGAATACAGCCCGGTCTTCTCGACGATGACGCCGTGCTCGGCAAGATACTTGGTAACGATCGAGGCCGGGATGCCGGTCTTGGCGAACTTGCCGGAGACGTCGAGCCCGGGCGTGATCACCGTCGCCTTGATCGGGTCGAGCATGTTGAAGCCGGGCGCGAGGTTGCCGAAGCCGTGCCACTTCTCGTTGGCACGCAACATCCAGTCGTCGCGCTTGCCCATACCCTCGGCGGCGAGATTGGTCGGTCCCCAGACCTTGAACCACCAGTCCTTGCCCCACTCGTCGTCGACCTTGCGCATCGCGCGCCGGAAGTCGAGCGCCTCGGTGATCGACTCCTCGACCAGCGCGGTGCCGCCCGGCGGCTCCATCATCGCCGCCGCGACGTCGCACGAGGCGATGATCGCGTACTGCGGCGAGGTCGAGGTATGCATGAGATAGGCTTCGTTGAAGATGTGGCGGTCGAGCTTGCGCGTCTCGCCCTCCTGCACCAGGATCTGCGAGGCCTGCGAAAGACCGGCCAGAAGCTTGTGCACCGAATGCGTGGCGATGATCAACGAATCCTTGCTGCGCGGCCGGTCCTTGCCGATGGCATGCATGTCCTTGTAGAAATCGTGGAACGCCGCGTGCGGCAGCCACGCTTCGTCGAAGTGCAGCGTCTCGATCGTCCCGTTCAGCGTCTGCTTGAGCATCTCGACGTTGTAGACGACTCCGTCGTAGGTGCTCTGCGTGATGGTCAGAATCCGCGGCCTCTTGTTCTTGGCCTCGCGGGCGAACGGATTCGCCTCGATGCGCCTGCGAATGCTCTCGGGCCTGAACTCCTCGAGGGGGATCGGTCCGATGATGCCGAGATGATTGCGCGTCGGCGTCAGGAACACGGGGATCGCGCCGGTCATGGTGAGCGCGTGCAGGATCGACACGTGGCAGTTGCGGTCGACGACGACGATGTCGCCCGGAGCCACGTTGGCGTGCCAGACCATCTTGTTCGACGTCGACGTGCCATTGGTGACGAAGAAGCAGTGGTCGGCGTTGAAGATCCGCGCCGCGTTCCGCTCGGCTTTCGCGACCGGACCCGAATGGTCCAGGAGCTGCCCCAACTCGTCGACCGCGTTACAGACGTCCGCGCGCAGCATGTTCTCGCCGAAGAACTGATGGAACATCTGTCCGACCGGGCTCTTGAGGAAGGCGACGCCGCCGGAGTGCCCCGGGCAGTGCCACGAGTACGAGCCGTCCTGCGCGTAGTCGACCAGCGCACGGAAGAACGGCGGTGCCAGGGAATCGAGATAGCTCTTCGCTTCGCGAACGATGTGGCGGGCGACGAACTCGGGCGTGTCCTCGAAAGTATGGATGAAGCCGTGCAGCTCGCGCAGGATGTCGTTCGGAATGTGCCGGGAGGTGCGCGTCTCGCCATAGAGGTAGATCGGGATCTCGGCATTCTTGAAGCGGATCTCCTCGACGAAGGCGCGCAGGTTCTTCAGCGCCGCTTCGGTTTCCTCGGCCGTGCCGCTGCCGAACTCCTCGTCGTCGATGGAGAGGATGAACGCCGAAGCGCGCGACTGCTGCTGCGCGTACTGCGACAGATCGTAATAGCTGGTGACCCCCAGGATCTCCAGGCCTTCCTTCTCGATGGCTGCGGCAAGCGCGCGGATGCCCAGCCCCGAGGCATTCTCGGAGCGGAAGTCTTCGTCGATGATGACGACGGGAAAGCGAAATTTCATTGCTGCAATCCTGTCTGGGCGGCGGGGCCGACCCCGCGGCGCCCGGCGCTCGGGTTAGCGCCGGTTGGAAAGGCGCGCATTATGCGGCGAATCGAGGGGGATGGCTACGGCGAGGGCGACCCATAGTGCACCGAGTCCGCCTGGGGTCGCCGGGGAGGAACATCGTCGTCGCCGAAGGCGTCAGATTTTCGGGAGGGTAACGCCCCGCTGCCCCTGGTATTTTCCACCGCGGTCTTTGTACGACGTCTCGCACACCTCGTCGGACTCGAAGAAGATGACCTGCGCGACGCCTTCGTTGGCGTAGATCTTCGCAGGCAGCGGCGTCGTGTTCGAGAACTCGAGGGTCACGTAGCCTTCCCATTCCGGCTCCAATGGCGTTACGTTCACAATGATTCCGCAATTCCGAACGAAGACCCCTGCTTCAAGGGCGAAGTTTCCTGCTTCGGGTACCGTCAGGCAGTAGACGTCGTGCTCGCCTGCCATCTCC
>VBCL01000138.1:0-7924 GCA_005888865.1 Betaproteobacteria bacterium
GCAAGCGGGAATCCAGTGTCTTGGTCACAAACGACGCTGCGTCCCCGCTTTCGCGGGGACGACAGCTGACGCGTCATCGGCCTCAGCGGCGGCAATCGGAGCCCCGCTCATTTACGTAACTGAGCGGGGACGACGGTCACTGGATGAACCGCGTATCGGTGAGCGCGTTGAGATCCGGCACCTGCTTGATGATGCCGATTTCGAGCAGCAGGTCGGCGGCCTCCTTGCTGAACTGCTGGAGCTCGCCGGCGAAGAACTTCTTGTTCGCGGCCTTATCCTGCCAGCGCAGGTACTTCTGCGAGGCCTCGAACTGCTCGCCCGTCTGCTTGACGTCGGCACCCATGATCTCGAAGCTCTTCTTCGGCTCCTTCGCGATCAGGGCGATCGCGTCGAAATAGCTGTCGGCGAGCGCTTGCGCCGCTTTCGGGTTGTCGGCGAGGAATTTCGGCGTACAGCCGAAGGTGTCCATGATCATCGGGTAATCGAGCGTGGTCGCGATGATCTTGCCGGCCGACGGATTCGACCGCACCGTCGACAGGTACGGTTCGTAGGTCATCGCCGCGTCGTTCTGGCCGGCGACAAATGCCTGCGCTGCCGGGCCGGGCTCGAGATTGACCACCGTGACATCCTTGACCGAAAGCCCGTTCTTCTTCAGGAACCAGGCGAGCGTGAAATACGGAGCGGTGCCCGGTGCCGACGCCGCGACGGTCTTGCCCTTGAGGTCCGCGACCTTCTGGATATTGCTGCGCACGACCATGCCGTCCGCACCGTAGCTCTTGTCCATCTGGAAGATCTGTTTGGTCGCGACCCCGTTCGCGTTCCAGACGACCCACGTCTCGACGGTTGTCGCCGCGCACTGGACGTCGCCCGACGCGATCGCCAAGTGGCGATCCTTCTGGGGAATCTTCTTGAGATCGACGTCGAGCCCGTGCTTCTTGAAGATGCCCGCTTCCTTGGCCAGCGTCAGCGGCGCGAAGCCGGTCCAGCCGGAATAGCCAACGGTGACTTTCGTTTCCTGTGCGAATACCGGTAACGCCAGCGCTAGCGCAACGGCGCCGGCGACAAGAACGGTGACTCGACGCATGGCGACCTCCTCTGGAAACGCACCCCATCGGCGCGGATGCTCCGATTCTACCGCGTCACCTGTACTGTTTCCCCCCTCCGAGTTACATTCGCGACCGTAGGCAGGCAGAACATGCCGTTTCAATGCACTCTTTCCGATGCACGCAAAGTCCTATTGAGTCTGACTGCCATCGTCGCACTGGCCGGCATCGACACTGCGCAGGCCGACGTCCTCGACGACGTCAAGGCCAACGGCGTGGTCAAGTGCGGCGTGACGCTGTCGGCGCCCGGATTTTCGGCCGAGAACAACGAAGGCAAGCGTGAGGGCTTCGACATCGATCTGTGCAAGGCGATCGCCGCCGCAACGCTGGGCGACGAGACCAAGATCCAGCTCACGCCGATGGACCTCAAGACCGCGTTCGCTGGCCTCCCCACGGGCGTGGTCGACGTTCTCACGCACCGATTCACCTGGACGCAGAGCCGGGACGTGGGCGGCCTCAAGTTTCCCAAGGTCATGTTCTTCGACGGCCAGGGCTTCGTCGTGGACAAGAAATCGAAGGCCAACAAGATCGCCGATCTCAACAATGCGACGATCTGCACGCTGCAAGGCAGCACCTCCGAGCTGATCGTGGCGAGCTACTTCGGCGCGCACAAGCTCAAATACAAGATCGTGACCTTCGCCTCCGCCGAGCAGGCGTGGGATGCGTTCGTCGGCAAACGCTGCGATACCGTGATCAACGATCGCTCTGGCCTGGCCGCCCGCCTCGCGAAATTGACGAACAAGGACGACTACAGGGTCCTCGCCGAGACGGTGTCCAACGAGCCGATTGGGCCGATCGTGGCGCAGGGTCAACCGCGCTGGGAGGCCGTCGTTCGCTTCACGCTGAACGCGCTGGTGGCGGCCGAAGAGCTTGGCGTCACGCAGGCCAACGTCGACACGGAGAAGAGTTCGCCGAATCCGGACGTGCAGCGTCTCCTGGGCGCCACCGGCGACCTCGGTACCAAGCTCGGCGTCGCCAACGACTACGCTTACAGAGCGATCAAGGCCGTAGGCAATTATGGCGAAGTGTGGGACCGCAACGTCGGACCCAAGACAGCCCTGCGACTGGAGCGTGGACGCAATGCGCTCGTCGCCAATGGCGGCTTGATGATGTCGATTCCCATCCGCTGACGGCCGCAGGCGCCCGGCGGATGCGGGCTCATCGCAACCCTCCCGTATGACTGCGGTTCCGGCGCCGAGGATGTCTCGCGCCGTTCTCAAGGAACGGTTGCCGGGCTACGTCGGACAGGCCATCCTTCTCGTGGTCGTCGGCTGGCTGATCTGGCGCGGTGTTGCGAACTTTCAGGCCAATGCGCGCGCCATCGGCTTGTCCGCAGGCTATGGCTTCCTGCACACGCAGGCGGGATTCGAGATCGCGCAACGCCTGATTGCGTTCACCCCGGCGTCCTCGTACCTGGACGCGATCGTCGTGGCCACGCTCAACACGCTGCTGGTGGTCGTGCTGGCAAGCGTGCTCAGCACCGTGATCGGACTCTGCATCGCCTTCGGCCGGCTTGCGCCCGGCGGTCTGGTTCGCGTCGCGTCGTCGGTCTACGTAGAAGTGTTTCGCAACATCCCCTTGTTGCTGCAGATCCTGTTCTGGTACTTCTCGGCGATCGCGTTGCTGCCTCCGGTCGGTGACAGCATTCAGCTCGGCTCGGCGCTTCTGAACAATCGAGGGCTGTTTTTGCCGGGCCTGCAGATCGATCCGCACCTCGGTCTCAATCGCCCGCATGTCGCGGGCTTCGACGTCAGCGGCGGCCTCGCGATCCTGCCGGAGCTGATGGCGCTCACGCTGGGCCTTTCGATCTACAACAGCACCTTCCTCGCCGAGATCTTCCGCGCCGGCATCCTGTCGGTGCCGCGCGGGCAGACCGAGGCGGCAGCCACCGTGGGCTTGAGCGGCGTGCGTGCCGCCTTGCTCATCATTCTGCCGCAGGCGCTGCGAGTGGCGATGCCGGCCGCAGGCGGGCAATACCAAACGCTCGCCAAGGCCTCTTCGCTGGCGGCGGCCATCGGGTATCCGGACATCATGCAGATCGTGGGGGGCACCATCGCGAGTCAAACCAGCCAGGCACTCGAAGCGATGGCATTGGTGGTCCTGCTCTACGTCGCGATCAATCTGTTCATCGCCCTGATCGTCGGTGTCGCGAATCGTCGCGTGCTCGCGCACGAGGGCGGCTGAGTGCGAACCGAGTTACCGATGCGGCCCTCGGCGTCCTTCGCCTCGGCGGAGACGACATGACCGCGCACTTCGCACGCCAGACACTGATCGATCCGCGCAGCGCGCCCGTCGCTGCGATCGCGATCCACATCCGTTGGCGGCGCGCGCTGTTCCCGACGCCCGCGATGGGCGCGCTGTCACTCGCGCTGCTGGCGCTGTTCGCGGTTTTCGGCTGGCGCTTCTTCGACTGGGCCGTCATGAACGCGCGCTGGGTCGGCAGCTCCAATGAAGCCTGTCCGGGCGATGCCGGTGCGTGCTGGGCCTTCGTCACTGCCCGCTGGAAACCCTGGCTAGTGGGCAACTATCCGTCCGCCGAGTTGTGGCGCCTGTGGACCTGCTTCGCGGCCTTCGTGCTTTTCTGGACCTGGGTCGTGCGGCGCTCGCGCACGGCGAGCCCGCAGCGCGTGCTCCTGGGATTCATCCTGCTGCCCGCGGTGCTTTTCCTGCTGCTGATCGGTGGCGGGCCGCTTCCTGTCGTCGTGCCCACGCTCTGGGGCGGACTCCTGCTCACGCTGGTGGTGACGCTTGCGACCTTCGCCACGGCGCTGCCCATGGGTTTGTGTCTCGCGCTCGGCCGGCGCTCGCGGCTGCCCGTGGTCCGATGGCTTTCCGGCGTGTTCGTAGAGGGCTTGCGTGCGGTGCCGCTCCTCGCCGTGCTTTTCATCGCGGCCACGCTGTTACCGATGTTCCTGCCCAACGGCTTCGCTCTCGATCTGTTCTGGCGTGCCGTCGTCGCATTTGCGCTCTTCAATGCAGCCATGGCCGCCGAAGTGTTCCGCGGCGGCCTGCAATCGGTTGGCCGCGGGCAGATCGAGGCCGCCACCACCGTGGGCTTGAGCGACTTCGCAACCTTGCGCCTGATCGTGCTTCCGCAGGCGGTGACCGCCATCGTTCCCGCGCTCGTCAACATCATGATCGCGGTCATCAAGGAGACCACCTTGCTCTCCGTCATCGGCGTGAGCGACCTCCTGGGCGCCGTGGAGAGCGGTGCGAGATCGCCCGCGTGGATCGGCGAGTCCAACATCCTCACCTCGGGCTACGTCTTCCTGGCGGTGGTCTATCTCACGGTCTGCTACGGTCTGTCGCGCTACAGCCGGCGGCTGGAAGCCCGCCGCTGACCGTCTGTCATGACAACGAAGTCTCGCGCAACGCCCGACGCGAACCCGACGATCGCGCGCATGCAGGGCATCAACAAGTGGTATGGCGGCTTCCACGCGCTGCGCGACATCGACCTGCAGGTCGCATCGGGCGAACGCGTCGTGATCTGCGGCCCGTCGGGGTCGGGCAAGTCCACGCTGGTGCGAACCGTCAATCTGCTGGAGCCGTTTCAACAAGGTCGGCTGCAGGTCTGCGGCGTCGATGTGGGCGCGACCGAAATCACTCGGGCCGCTCGCCGCGCGATCAACCGCCGCGTGGGCATGGTGTTCCAGCAGTTCAACCTGTTCCCGCACATGACGGTGCTGCAGAATCTCACCGTGGGTCCGGTCTGGGGGAGCGGTGTCGCCCGCGACGAAGTCCACGCGCTTGCCGATCATTACCTGGAGCGCGTCGGCCTCATGGACCAGGCGCACAAGTATCCGGCGCAGCTCTCCGGCGGACAGCAGCAGCGCGTGGCGATCGCGCGCGCGTTGTGCACGCGACCGGAGCTGATCCTGTTCGACGAGCCCACCGCCTCACTCGACCCCGAGATGGTGAACGAGGTTCTTCAGACCATGGAAAGCCTGGCCGGCGAAGGCATGACCATGATGGTCGTGACGCACGAGATGGGCTTTGCGCGCCGCGTGGCGGACCGCGTGATTTTCATGGACCAGGGACAGATCATCGAGACCGCGCCACCGGACGATTTTTTCGATCGACCGCAAAGCCCTCGCCTGCAAACGTTTCTCGGCCAGGTGCTGACGCATTGAGGTTCTGTCTTCTCGACAACCGTTATTCGGAGTCCCCTTCGGAGGCCTGACTCATGCCCGTCATCGACGTTCACACTCACATGTTCACCGCGAAGTGGCTCGAGCTCCTGAAGAAGGAAGGCGGCATCTATAACATCAAGACGCGGCCCGACGGCCAGCAGGAAATCTTCCGGGGCGACACGCCGGTGGTCATTCCCCAGCGCGGTCACTTCGACTACGCCATGCGCATCGAACACATGGATAGCGCAGGCATCGACATCTCGATCGTCTCGCTCACCTGTCCCAATGTCTACTGGGGCAGCGAAGAGGTGAGCTGCCGGGCGGCGTGCGAGTCCAACGACTCGATGGCGCAGGCGCAGGCCACCTATCCCGATCGCATTCGCTGGTTCACCTCGCTTCCCTGGGAATATCCGCAGCGGGCGCTGGAAGAACTGAGCCGAACGTGTGCCAACGGCGCCGTTGGCGTCATGGTGCTCGCCAACATCGCCGGCCGCAGCCTGACCGATCCGCTTTTTGCGCCGATCTGGGCCGAGATCGACCGGCGCCATCTGCCGGTCCTCGTGCATCCCACCGATCCGCCCGGCGTGGAAGCGATGGACATGACCCAATTCGACCTGAGCTGGTCGGTCGGCTTCATGTTCGACACGACGCTCGCCGTCACGCGAATGATCTTCGACGGATTCTTCGACCGGTATCCCAACCTGAAGATCATCGCGTCGCACGGCGGTGGTACGCTGCCGTACCTCGTCGGTCGGTTCGAAAAAGGCGACGAAGTCGAGATCCCCAGCCGGCGCCGGATGAAGCGCAAGCCGACCGATTACCTGCGCCATATCTACTACGACTGCATCACCTACAACCTCGGCGCACTGCAGTACCTGATTTCGGTGGTCGGTGCCGACCGGGTCATGTTCGGCACCGACTGGCCGCATCAGGTGCACGATACCAAGGGCGCGTTCGAGAATACGTCCCGATTGCCCGAGGGTGAGACGAGCGCAGTACGTTCCGGGAACGCTCAGCGTATTTTCAGGCTGTAGGCGACGCGAGAGTCCGCGCGAGTCTTTCGCCTCAGTCCGCCAGTCCCACCTTGCGCAGTAAGGGACCCCACCGCGGATCGTCGTGCAACTGTGCAAGAAATCGGTCGGTGACCAAAAGCGGCATCCCGGTGTCGCGCTGCACATACCCGCGCTCCAGCCATTCGAATGCGTCGTCGACTTCACCGCGCCAGGCGCAGACTTGCGCGATATCGTACGCCGCGACACTCGCGTGGTCGGCGATCAGCTGCGAGAGCGCAGCGTCCGATTCGGCGGCGTGTCCGAGCGTGTGCCGAACCATGGCGGTCGCGTGCAAACGGACAATCGAGTACGGCTCCAATTCGGCCTCTGCGAGGGCCTCCACGGTGCGACCCTGCTGCAGCAGGGTGACGGCGAGTGCGCCATGCGTCAATCCTGCCTTGGGATTGAGATCGAGCGCCGCGCGAAGCTCCGTGATCGCGTCATCGAGGCGCCCGTTATACGCGTAACTCACTCCGAGAGCGCGCCGGGTGGTCGTGCTCAACGGATCGAGCGCAACCGCCTTCTGCTTGAGTTCGATCGACTCGTCGTGGCGGCCGAGGATGAGGGCGAGGCCCGCACGCGCGACGAGCACGTCCACGTTGCCGGGGGCGAGCTCGAAGGCGCGCTGGAATTCGACGTCGGCTGCCTGCAAGTCCCAGTCACCTCGCTCGAGGATCATGCCAAGACAGACGTGTCCCTCGGCGAGATCCGGCGCAAGGGCGAGCGCCCGCTTGGCGGCCTCGCGCGCGCGCTCGAATCCGTCGGCCACCGGCGCCCACCCCCACGCGGTTTGCAGGTGGTACGCCCGCGCCAGGCCCGACCACCCGAGCGCGAATTCGGGATCGAGCGCGACCGCCTGCTCGAAGTATCCGACGCCGCGGGCGACATCCGCCTCGGTCATCCGTTCGAGGAAAAAACGCCCCTGCAGGTAAAGGCGGTGGGCCTCTGGATTTTCGGCACGGCCTTCCACCGCGGCCGCCACCTGCGCCGTCGCCTGCGTGTCAGCCGTCGCGTCCGCCGCCTCGCCCAGCAGCGTCGTGCGCAGCTCCTTCACCACCGACTGCGCGATGTCGTCCTGCACCGCGAAGATGTCCTCCAGCGTCCGGTCGTAAGTCTCCGACCACAGGTGATAGCCGTCTGCGACCTTCACCAGCTGCACCGAGATCCGCATCCGGTTGCCGGCCTTGCGCACGCTGCCTTCGAGTACTGTCGCGACGTTGAGCGCCCGGCCCACCTCGGCCACCGTTGCCCCTTTTCCCTTGAACGTGAAGGCCGACGATCGAGCCGCCACCCGCAGCCCGCGAATCTTGGCCAGCACGTTCAGGAGTTCGTCGGCAAGCCCATCCGAGAAGTACTCGTCTTCCTGGTCATGGCTGCGGTTCACGAACGGCAGCACCGCGATCGATGGCAGTTCGTGAGCCCAAGCCGCAGGCGCTGCCGCCGCCACGACGCGCGATGGGACGACCGGCGACGGCGGCGCAGCGCCACCCGAGAGCAGCCTCTGCACGCGCTCGGCAAACGCCACCGGCGTCACGCCGCCGGCCAGCCGCGTCCATTGCCGCTCGCGAAACCGATCCGGCACCCGGGCCATCGTCTCGGCCGTGTCATCGATCACCACCGGCAGCAGGAACGTGCGGTC
>VBCL01000138.1:7934-8407 GCA_005888865.1 Betaproteobacteria bacterium
TCAGGTGCGACCGATCGACGGCCAGCTTCCACTCCAAACGGAAGTAGCCCTCGCTGCGCGACTCGGTGTTCGTCGAGATGATCGGCACGAAGAGCATGCACTCCTTGATCTTCTTGCGGATCGACGCGTCCCACGCATCGCCGCCGCGCAACTCGTTCTGATCGAACCACACCTCGAGCCCGGCCGCGCGCAGCGCATCGCAGATGCGCTCTGCCGCCTCCGCGTCCTGCGATGCGTAACTCAGGAAAATGCCTTGGGCGGAGGCGCTCATGCAGGGTCGAATCGGAATCGAGGTTGCTGCCCAAGGGGCCAAGGGTTGCCCTGCCGGGGCGAGGGCCGCACCGATTCTCACCCAATTCCACTTGGACTCGCAATCGGCGAGTGAGACTCACGCCAGTCGTCTCGGCGGATTGCGGTCTTCCTCGTTTTCAGCACCGGGCACGCCAAAAGTCTTTTGCCGATGCCGCGGACAA
>VBCL01000554.1 GCA_005888865.1 Betaproteobacteria bacterium
TACGTCAAGGTGATTGGTGGCTCGGCCCCGAACGGCCAGCATTTCACTCTGAAGCCGTTCAGCCCGCCTGCCGGCGTCGGCATCGGTGCGATCGCGTTTGCATCCGTCTTCGGCTTCCTCTCCTGGGCCGGATTCGAAGGGGCGGCCGCACTCGGCGAAGAGACGAACAACCCTCGCCGGAACATCCCCGCGGCGATCGCGACCGCGGTTGCCGTGACCGGCGTCTTCTACGTGGTCGTGATGCTGGCGCAGTCGCTCGGCTTCGGGATCGATGCCAAAGGAGTGAAGGCGTTCTCAACCTCGGGCAGCGCCTTTGCGAGCGCTCTCGGGACGGCGACGGCGGCGGCTCGGATCCTGTTCGCGATGGGACGGGACGGGTTCGCGACTCCGCGGCTGGGCCTAGCGTCACCCCGCACGGGCGCGCCGGCCAATGCGCTCGCGGTGGTGATGGCGGTCTCGATCGCGATCTTCGTCGGGCTGCGAATCAACAACACAACCTCGACGAACGTTTTCTTCTACATGGGCACGATTGGCGTGCTCAGTCTGCTTGTCGTCTACATCGTCACGAACCTCGGCGCGGCAAAGTTCCTCACGCTCGACCGGCGTGAGAATCCGGCGCAGCTGCTGATCATCGGCGCCGCGATCGCCGCGCTCGTCTACGTGCTCTACAAGAACATCCACGGCGTCGCTTATCCATACAAATGGTTTCCCTACCTCGTGCTCGGGTGGCTT
>VBCL01000553.1 GCA_005888865.1 Betaproteobacteria bacterium
AGCGCCGCGTACAGCGTATCGAACGCAACCACGCGCATCGCCAGAGGTTGCGGGACGCCCTTGGCAACGTAGGCGGCAACCGCCGCGTCGATCCGCACCCTTTCGCCCGGATCGAGCAGTTGCGGAAGCCGCGTCGCCAGCGCAGCAACCTGCGGCGTGAAGTGCTCGATCGTCGCCGCCATGTCCTCGGGGAGCCGCCGCGAACGCAGGAACCACGTCGTGCCGCGGACGATCAGTCCGCTCGTGTCGAGCAGCATCGCCGACTGCACGGCATCGTCGACTTCGTTGTCCAGCGCCTCGATCGCCTTCCACAATTCAACGAAGTCGAAGATCTCGCGATTGAGCAGATAGGCGCGGACGATTTCGTAGGGCTTGGCGCCGGTACGAAAGTGCTGCCTACGCGGTTCACCATGCTGTTGTCGACGTAGGTGGCGATGATCTCGCGCTTCAGCGGGTGGCGCGACATGTACACCGCATAGCGCTCGCGCAGCGCTTTCGGAAAGTAGCGCGCGAGCGCCGTCGCTACCCATGGGTCGTCCGGCAACGTCGAGGCGAGAAGCTCGTCGTAGAGCCAGATCTTGCTATAGGCGAGCAGCACCGCCCGTTCGGGGCTGGTGAGGCCGATACCCTTGGCGCGACGCTCGGCGATCTCTTCGTCGCCCGGCAGGAACTCCAGCGCGCGGTTGAGCCGCCCCGTCTTCTCCAGAAACTGGATGAACCGCTGATGCGCGTCGAGAAGCTGCGGCGCTATCCGGCCGGTAACCGACAGCGATTGCGTCTGGAAGACATTGTCGCGCAGGACCAGCGCCGCGACATCGTCGGTCATCTGCGCTAGCACGGCGTTGCGCTGCTTTTCGGTGAGCTCGCCTTCGGCGATCGGCAGCCCGAGCAGGATCTTGATGTTGACCTCGTGATCCGAGGTATCGACGCCTGCCGAGTTGTCGATGGCGTCGGTATTGATGCGACCGCCGGCGAGCGCGTATTCGATGCGGCCGAGCTGCGTGCAGCCCAGGTTGCCCCCTTCGGCGAACGCCTTGCAGCGGAGCTCGCGCCCGTTGACGCGCAGCGCGTCGTTGGCGCGGTCGCCGACCTGCGCGTGCGTCTCGGACTGCGCCTTGACGTAGGTCCCGATGCCGCCGTTGTACAGCAGGTCGACCGGCGCCTTGAGGATGGCGTTGACGAGCTCCGTCGGCGTGAGCGCATTCGCGGAAATCGCGAGCGCCGCCTTGACCTCGGGCGTGATCGCGATCGACTTCGCGCCGCGCGGATGGACGCCGCCTCCCGCCGAGATCAGCTTGGCATCGTAATCCGCCCATGACGAGCGAGGCAGCTTGAAGACGCGCTCGCGTTCCTTGAAGCTCGTCTCCGGATCAGGCTGCGGATCCAGGAAGATGTGGCGATGGTCGAACGCGGCGACAAGCTTGATGTGGCGCGAGAGCAGCATGCCGTTGCCGAAAACGTCACCCGACATGTCGCCGATGCCGGCGACGGTGAAGTCGGTCGTCTGCGTGTCGACGCCCATTTCGCGGAAATGCCGCTTGACCGATTCCCAGGCGCCGCGTGCGGTGATGCCCATCACCTTGTGGTCGTAGCCGGCCGAGCCACCGGATGCGAACGCGTCACCGAGCCAGAAGCCATATTCCTTGCTGATGGCGTTGGCGTAATCGGGAAAGGTCGCCGTACCCTTGTCTGCGGCGACGACCAGGTACGGGTCATCGGGGTCGTGACGCTTGACGTCGGGCGGCGGAACGATCTGGTCGCCGA
>VBCL01000154.1:0-548 GCA_005888865.1 Betaproteobacteria bacterium
CACAACCCGTGCGGCTGCAGGAACGCGTTCAACCGGTCGAGCACGACGCCAGGCTCGACCGTGACTGTCATCGCCTCGGGGTCGAGCGCGACGATCGCGTTCAGCGCCTTGCTGTGATCGATCACCAGCGCCTCGCCGACCGTCTGGCCGCATTGCGACGATCCCGCGCCGCGCGGCAGCAGCGCGACACCTTCCTCGCGCGCGACGTCGAACGCTGCACGCGCATCGGCCTCGTCACGAGGAACGACCACGCCTATGGGGAAGATCTGGTAGATCGACGCGTCGGTCGCGTAACGCCCGCGTGAGGCCGCGTCGAACAGAACGTCGCCACGGCACGCCGCGCGCAATCGGCGCGCGAGGTGCGAGGCCTCGAAGGCGCGCGCAACGCGTGCGTCCATTCGCACGATGCTCCGCTCGCCTGCGTCAGCCGCAGGGAGATCGGGAATGAGGGCCGCGCTTTGCTGATGGCTGGTCATTGCCGCAGAGCTCAGGGCGGCCACACGGGGGCCGGCGGGATGGCGCAACCCGTATAAAATAGGCTCTGCCAC
>VBCL01000154.1:565-7146 GCA_005888865.1 Betaproteobacteria bacterium
TCTGCCTGCGCCGCAGACGCGACCCGCCGCCCGCCGCCATGACGACCGAATCCACCCTCGCCCTCGCCCGCTTTGTCGCCTACACCAAACCTCACGAGATGACCGAACGCGTGCGACGCGAGGCCAAGCGGGCGATCCTCAACTGGCTCGGTTGCGCGATCGGGGCCTCGCACCATGACACCGTAGAGCGCGCGATCGCTGCGCTCGCGCCCTTCGCGGGACCGCCGCAGGCGACCGTGCTCGGTCGGCACGAACGCTTCGACATCTTCCACGCCGCGCTGCTCAACGGCATGACGTCGCACACGTTCGACTTCGACGACACACATCTGAGAACGATCATTCACCCGACCGGCCCGGTCGCCTCGGCGCTGCTCGCGCTCGCCGAGCACACGCCGGTTTCCGGGGACGCGTTCATTCACGCTTTCGTCCTGGGGACCGAAGTCGAGTGCCGAATCGGCAACGCGGTCTATCCGTCGCACTACGACGTGGGCTGGCACATCACCGGAACCGCCGGGGTGTTCGGCGCTGCAGCCGCGGTGGGCAGGCTGCTGGGGCTGACCGAACAACAACTCGTCTGGGCACTCGGGATCGCCGCGACGCAGGCGTCGGGGCTGCGCGAGATGTTCGGGTCGATGTGCAAGCCGCTGCACGTGGGATTGGCGGCGCGGAATGGCTTGCAGGCCGCGCTCCTGGCCAAGCAGGATTTCACCAGCGCTGCGCAGCCGATCGAGGGCCGGCGCGGCTTCGCCAATGTTCTGGCGACCGAGAGAGACCTTTCCAAGATCACCGACCGCCTGGGGGAAACCTGGGAGCTCGAAGCCAACAGCTACAAGCCGTTTGCATGCGGCGTCGTCGTGCATCCCGCGATCGATGGCTGCCTGCAATTACGCACCGAAGAGGGACTCGCTGCCGCGTCGATCGAGGTCATCGAACTCAGGGTGCATCCGCTCGTGCTCGAGCTCACCGGCAAGAAGGCCCCGCGTACCGGCCTCGAGGGGAAGTTCAGCGTCTATCACAGCGCCGCGGTGGCGATCATCGATGGTGCCGCAGGCCCGGCGCAGTATTCCGATGCGCACGTCGCGGATCCGGCTGTCATCGCGCTACGCGATCGGGTTCGTGCCACCGTCGACCCTGCGTTGAGCGAGGACGCCGCGCACATCCGCATCCGCCTCTCCGACGGGCGCATCCACGAGCGCTTCGTCGCCCACGCGCTCGGCAGCATCGAGAATCCGATGAGCGATGGCGATCTCGAGGCCAAGTTCCGGGGGCTTTGCGCACCGATCCTGAGCGAGGACGCGACCCAGGCCATCATCGCCGCCTGTCGGCGATTCGACACGAGCACTGACGCCGGTGCGCTCGCCCGGCTGACCGTGTCGCAGCATCGCACCGCCGACGCAACTGCTGCAAGGGCGTGACGGTTGTCGTTGACAGCCCGCGATCTACAACGGGTGCGTCGAGGCTGCTGGGCGCAGCCGTGGTTCCCGCGGTGTAGCGCAGGACGCCGATGAATCGGTCAGGCGCCGGTCGCGCTCGACGGTCGCAGGCGCTTCACGCCCACTTCATCGCGCGCAGCGCGGCGACCAGCTCGGGCCGCATGATCCACTTGAACTGGCCGTTGGCAGTGTCTTCATGCCCGTCCTGTCCAGTGGACAGTGCGCACCACCAGCGTACGGGACCCTTGCCCTTCTGCGGAGGCGCGTAGCCGAGCTTCTCGGCCACGGCGCGGGCGAGCGTGCCGTACTGCAGACGCGCTGCCGCGAAATTCTTGAACTTGAGCTGTTCCGCGAGTTGCGCCGCGCTGATCGTCGAATCCGGAGCGCGGCACTGCGCCTGGAGCATCTGCAACTGGGTCGGCGAGATGCCGATCCAGTCGCGCGTCGCCAGCAACGCAGCTTTGAACTCTTCGGTCGTGGCGATCGGTCCCGCATCCGCGCCTTCGCGTCCCGGAGAAGGGATCGTGAGGACTGCAGTTGCGTCCAAATCGACGTTCGCAATGTGTTGAGTCATGATTGGCGCCCCATCACCGCGAGAGCGCCCACGGCATAGGTGCTTCCCTGCGGCAGACCCAGCAGGAGGCAGGTCGCGCTCGGAAGCGTGTTGGTACAGGTTTGAAGATGCGTCGCCAGATCGCGGAGCAATGCAACGTCACTGCCGTCGAGCGCGTTGAGGAATTGATCGCGCAAGACGGGCGAAGCACACGCAGACCGCGGACTGCTGACGCTCATGATCGGTCCCCATCGTCCCGTGAAGCGAGCCGCACTGATGATTCGAGTCGATGAGTCCCGCAATGCATGATGTCATCATATACCGGTATCGATGATTAGTGTCAGCAAGGCGATTTGACGTCACGCCCGAATGCGTGTACAAGGTTAAGTGCAGGTTTCCTCAAGTGAATTGCCATTCCGTGAATTACGCGTTGTAGCCGTTCAAGCGGTACTCCACAGGTCTATGTCCTCTCCTTGATGTTACCCGCGGCGGGCCGCAGGCTCCGTCATTTCATCTTTTCAGGAAAGCAACATGACTACAGGTACCGTTAAATGGTTCAACGACAGTAAGGGCTTCGGCTTCATCACGCCCGATGGTGGCGGCAAGGACGTCTTTGCGCACTTCTCGGCGATTCAGGGAGAAGGACACAAGAGCCTTCGCGAAAACCAGAAGGTGTCGTTCGATGTCACGAACGGCCCCAAAGGGGCGCAGGCGACCAACATCAGGCCGCTCGACTGAGCCACTCGAATCACAGGTAAGAAAAGCCCGGGCGACCGGGCTTTTTTTCGTTCGTCTTTCGCGCGATCAGCAGCAGCGCGGTCCGCTCTTCCCGTATTTTCTGTCGATCGAGTGGGCGAAGAATTCGCGTCGCGAGAGCACGGGATCGCCGGCGTGATGCGCGGCCATGTGCGCAAGGTAGCGCTCGTAGTCCGGAATGCCGAAGACCTGGCGAGACGCCTGCTGCAGCGCACGCAACCGATCGCGCAACGCGACCCGCGGCGAGCGCGTTTCGCCGGGAGCGGCGCCAACCGCGGCCGCCGCACCCTTATGGCGGGTTTTCACGCCATGACTCCTTCACCCGCTCCCAGCTCCGGAATTTCGTGCGCGGTGGGCTTGGCTTGCCTCAGCGCCTGCAGGCTGATTTTCGCCGCGTACACGCACATCGCCAGCACCAGCGCGACGAAGATGGCGCAGACGACCGCGTCGAGATAGTTGTTGAATGCGACGCGCTGCATTTCCTCGATCGACTTGGCGGGAGCGAGTACCTTTCCTTGCGCCGCAGCCTCGCTGAACTTGTTCGCCAGCGCGACGAAGCCGATGGCCGGGTCGCTGTGAAAGATCTTCTCGATGCCGGCGGTCAGCGTCGTGACGAGCAACCACGCGGTCGGCACGAGCGTCACCCAGACGTAGCGCTCGCGCTTCATCTTCACCAGCACGCTGGTGCACAGGAGCAGCGCGATACCTGCGAGCATCTGGTTGCCCACGCCGAAGAGCTGCCACAGCGTGTTGATCCCGCCGAGCGGATCGACGACCCCCTGATAAAGGAAATAACCCCACAGGCCCACGCAGAGCGTTGTGCCCAAGACGTTCGCCGGCAGGAATTCGGTGTTGCCGAGCGGCTTGTACACGTGCCCGAGCATGTCCTGGATCATGAACCGTCCGACGCGGGTCCCGGCGTCGACCGCAGTCAGGATGAAGAGCGCCTCGAACAGGATGGCGAAGTGATACCAGAACGCTTCCATCGTCTTGCCGCCAAGGGCCTGGGCGAGGATTTGTGCCATGCCCACCGCCAGCGTGGGTGCGCCACCGGCGCGCGACAGGATCGTGGTCTCGCCGATGTCCTTCGCGGTCTGCTCGATCATGTCCGGAGTGATCGTGAATCCCCAGCTCGAGATGACCTGCGCCGCGTTGGCCGCCGTATTGCCGATCGCCGCTGTGGGCGCGTTCATGGCGAAGTAGATGCCCGGATCGAGCACGCAAGCCGCCGTCAGCGCCATGATCGCGACGAACGATTCGGCGAGCATGCCGCCGAAGCCGATGAAGCGCATGTGCGACTCGCGCTCGATCATCTTCGGGGTCGTCCCCGAGGAGATCAGCGAATGGAAGCCCGAGACCGAGCCGCAGGCGATGGTGATGAACAGGAACGGAAACAACGTGCCCGAGAACACCGGTCCGGTACCGTCGATGAAGCGGGTCACTTGCGGCATCGCCAGCGGCGGCGCAACGACGTAGATGCCGATGGCCAGCGCCACGACGGTGCCGATCTTGAGGAAGGTGGACAGATAATCCCGCGGCGCGAGCATCAGCCATACCGGTAGGCTCGCGGCGATCCCGCCGTAGAGGATCAGGGCCCAGGCGAGCTGCGTGCCGGTCAAGGTGAACAGCGGTCCCAAGGTCGGATCCGCGGCGACCGCGCGGCCGAAGTACAGCGCGGCGAGCAACAGCACCACGCCGAAGGCCGAAGCTTCACCGACCCGCCCGGGGCGGATGACGCGCATGTAGATCCCCATGAGAAGCGCGATCGGTATCGTTGCCGCAATGGTGAACAGCCCCCACGGGCTCGCCGTCAGCGCCTTGACGACGACCAGGCTCAGGACCGCGAGAATGATGATCATGATGGCGAGTACGCCGACCAGCGCGAGCGAGCCCGGGACCGGGCCCAGCTCCATCTTGATCATCTCGCCCAGCGATTTGCCGTCGCGGCGCACCGATGCGAACAGCACGACGAAGTCCTGCACCGCGCCGGCGACGACGACGCCAGCGAGTATCCACAGCGTGCCGGGCAGAAAACCCATCTGCGCGGCGAGCACCGGGCCGACCAAGGGGCCCGCGCCCGCGATCGCCGCGAAGTGATGGCCATACAGCACCCATTTGTTCGTGGGGACATAGTCCATCGCGTCGTTGTGCCGCACGGCGGGCGTCGGACGCGTATCGTCGAGCCGCAGCACGCGCTCGGCGATGTACTTACTATAGAAGCGGTAGGCGATGAAATACACCGACAGCGCCGCGGTGACCAGCCACACCGCGTTGACGGTTTCGCCGCGTCCCAGCGCCAGCGCGGCAAATGAGAATGCGCCGACGATGGCGATCAGAAGCCATAGAACAACGGATGCGAGTTTGTTCATGCGACCTCCGGGACTTTAGACCGCTTGGAGGAGAAGTCGTTTCAGGATCGTCGGCAACGACGGCGGACGCCGCCCTGCGGCCCGGATCGCGGTGCACCTGCGCCGGCCGCTGAACCTAGGCTATACCGGCGCCTGACCGGTTGCAATAGATCGCGCCGGTGCGCTCGCACCCGGCTCTCGAGCAGCTGGGCGCTCGATCACCCGATCTGCGTTAATCCCGTCGGCGGTCCATCGATTGCCGTCCAGCCGGCGTCGATCAGCATCGTGCTGCCGCTGATGTAGCTGGCAGCGTCGGAAGCGAGGAATGCGACCGCCGCGCCGACTTCCGAAGGCTGGCCCCAGCGCCCGATGACGGTATGCCGTGCATAGGTATCGTAGATCTCCGGCCGCGCCTTGATCGGCGTGGTGAGCGCCGTCTCGATGATCGATGGCGCGATGGCATTCACGCGCACGCCATGCGCACCCATTTCGGCGGCGAAGCCTTTTACCAGGAGCGAGATCGCTGACTTGGTCGCGCCGTAAACCGCGAGGCCAGGCTCGATCGTCGACGCGCGCACCGAAGACGTGGCGATAATGCTGCCGCTCTTCTGCCTCGCCATGAGCCGGCCGACTTCGCGAAAGAACAGGAAAGTCCCCTTGACGTTGAGATCGAAGATACGATCGAAGTCGGCCTCGCTGTAGTTCAACACCAGCTTGCGGATGTTGATCCCCGGCGTGGTCACTGCAACGTCGATGCGGCCGAGCGCGGCCTCCGCCCGGTTGATGAGCGCCGCGATGTCACTGCCACTCGCAGCGTCGGCAAGCGAAGCGTCCGCCTTGCCACCTGCGCGGCGGATTGCCGCCGCGGTCGCCTGCGCCTTCGCGAGATCGATATCGGCGCAGTGGACCTCGGCGCCGAGCGCGCCCAGCGCTTCGGCCGACGCCTTGCCGATTCCGGACGCGGCGCCCAGCACCAGCGCCTTGCGTCCGGTGAGATCGAAGAGTTTCTTGTAGTCGGGCATGGGATCCCTTCCGGAAAAGTTCGGCGGGTGCAGGCGGTCCGATCGTCGACCGGTGGCGATTTTCGATCCGGCGTCGCGAGGCGGAGGCGCGGAGTTTGACTGCCGCGTAACGACGGAGAATACTAGCATCCGTGTCGGCCTGCAGCGGCCACGCGATCTCAAATCGTATCTCGAGCGCATCCAGTCCGAGCATCGCCGCGTCTATGATGCGATCCGTGCCGGAGACCCGTCGGCGGCGCGCCGTGCCATGCGCCTGCACATGATGAACAGTCGCCGCCGCTACCAGCGCTTCGCGAACGCGGATAAGCCCTCGTGATGCCGACCAGCGTCGAAGTAGACCTGGGTTCGGTTGTGACGAGCACACCCGTTCCCATTCAGGACGGCATCGCGCTGCGCACGCTGGACCGCATTGCGGAAACGCTGGTCGTGGTGGCGCTCCTCGGCGAGCTCGTCATGGTGCTGGTCAACG
>VBCL01000155.1 GCA_005888865.1 Betaproteobacteria bacterium
GCTGATGGCCCGCCTCGGCTTCAAGACGACCCCCGATCCGAACGATCGGGAGCAGGTGATCGCGACGTTGGAGCTGTAAGAAAAACGCCCCGGATGATCCGGGGCGTTTGGTGATCCAACGACGCTGGATTCCCGCGTTCGCGGGAATGACGGGCTCAGCCTTCGCCTTCCAGGAAGCTCCGGAGCTTCTCCGAGCGCGACGGATGCCGGAGCTTGCGCAGCGCCTTCGCCTCGATCTGGCGGATGCGCTCGCGCGTGACGTCGAACTGCTTGCCGACCTCTTCGAGCGTGTGGTCGGTGTTCATTTCGATGCCGAAGCGCATGCGCAGCACCTTCGCTTCGCGCGGGGTGAGCGTATCCAGCACATCCTTACACACGTCGCGCAAGCTAGCGTTCACCGCCGCGTCGACCGGGGCCACCGTGCTTGCATCCTCGATGAAGTCTCCCAGGTGCGAATCGTCGTCGTCGCCGATCGGCGTCTCCATCGAGATCGGTTCCTTGGAGATCTTGAGGATCTTGCGGATCTTCTCCTCGGGCATCTCCATCTTCTCGGCCAAGAGCGCCGGATCGGGCTCCTGCCCGGTCTCCTGCAGGATCTGCCGCGAGATGCGGTTCATCTTGTTGATCGTCTCGATCATGTGCACGGGAATCCGGATCGTGCGCGCCTGATCGGCGATCGAACGCGTGATCGCCTGCCGGATCCACCACGTGGCATAGGTCGAGAATTTGTAGCCGCGGCGATATTCGAACTTGTCGACCGCCTTCATCAGGCCGATGTTGCCTTCCTGGATGAGGTCGAGGAATTGCAGGCCGCGGTTGGTGTACTTCTTCGCGATCGAGATGACCAGACGCAGGTTCGCCTCGGTCATTTCGCGCTTGGCCTTCCGTGCCTTGGCCTCGCCGGTCGACATCTGCTTGTTGATCTCCTTCAAATCCTTCAAGGGGATCATCACCCGCTTCTGCAGGTCGAGCAGCTTCTGCTGTTGCTCGACGATGGCCTGGCGATATCGGGTCAGGCCCTCGCTGTACGGATGGTGCGTGGCGATCTCGCGATCGATCCAGCGCAAGCTCGTCTCGTGCTCGGGGAACTTCTTGATGAAGTCCGGCCGCGGCATGCCGCTCTTGTTGACGACCAGGTCCTGAATCTTGCGCTCGATCTGGCGGATGTTGTCGACCTCGCAACGCACGCTGTCGCACAGACGTTCGACCTGGCGCGCGGAGAAGCGGATCTGCATCAGCTCGGAAGAGATCTTCTTCTGCAGATCGAGATACTTCTGCGCCCGGTGACCTTCCTTCTGCAGCACCACGAGCATCCGGGTATAAAGACGGCGGATCGCCCCGAAGCGCTGCAGCGCCGCGACCTTGAGCCGTTCCAGGTTTTCCGCGGCGATCGCGCCGCTGTCGGCTTCCTCTTCGTCGAGTTCCTCGAGGGCGTCCTCGTCGTCCATCGCCTCGAGTTGCTCGTTGAAATCCATCAACCCGTCGACGACGTCGTCGATCTTGAGTTCATCCTTCTCGATCTTGCTCGCGAGCTCGAGGATCTGCGCGACGGTCATCGGGCAGGCCGAGATCGCCATGATCATGTGCTTCAGGCCTTCCTCGATCCGCTTGGCGATCTCGATCTCGCCCTCGCGCGTCAACAGCTCGACCGAGCCCATCTCGCGCATGTACATGCGCACCGGGTCGGTCGTGCGGCCGAATTCCGAATCGAGTGTCGACGCGGCAGCTTCCGCCGCCTCTTCGTCGACGTCATCCGCGGCTGCAGTCGGCGCCGCCTCCGACATCAGCAGCGTCTCGGCGTCCGGCGCCTCGTCGTAGACCTGGATCCCCATGTCGTTGATCATGGAGATAATGCCCTCGATCTGCTCCGCGTCGAGAATGTCGTCGGGCAGGTGGTCGTTAATCTCGGCGTAGGTGAGGTAGCTCCGTTCCTTGCCGAGGACGATCAGATTCTTGAGCCGCGTCTTGCGCGCTTCGGCTTCGGCGGGAGTCAGCTCGAGCTTGCGCAGTTCGACGCCGTTCTTGCCGCTGCGCACCTTGCCTTCGGCGAGCGCTTTTTCCGTGCGTCGGGCGGACAATCGTGCGGCGATCTCGCCGGCGGTCGGCTTGACCGGCGCGGCGGCAGTCGCCTTGGCCGACGCCCCCTGCGGGGCCGACTTGCCGGCACCCCTCGCTTGCTTCGACTCGGGCTGCGGCGTCGGTTTGGCGACGAGCTTCGGCGCGGCCTTCGGCGTCTTCTGACCGACGAGCTTCGCTTTATCGTGTGTCCGGCGGACGGTCTTGCCCTTCGCGGCGGAACGACCCGTGCCCTTCGCCTGCGGCCGCTTCCGGGTGCGCAAGGCGCTCTTCGCGTTGACCTTGCCACGCTTCCTCGCCGCGGGCTTCCGCTTCGGCGCGCGCGTTGCTTTAGTCGCCCGGCGTGCCGGACGCTTGGCGCCGTGCGCCGCCTTTCCGCTCGGAGCCTTGCGCTTCGCCCTGGCGGAGGATTTCTTGGCAGGTTTGGATTTCGTGGCCATGGTCTTCCTGATTGGCGCACACCCCTCGGTACGCGCTGGTTTATCCCGTTATCCCAACATGGGGGCGGCTTGGGAAAACCGCAAATTATAACATGCGCTTAGCTAGCGCCCGTCACGTGCCCCCGGTGAGCCGCGCCTGCACCAGCCTCCGCTGGCGCGCCCGTTCGGCTTCCTCCGGCGACAGGTCGACGGACGACGGCGACCCCTCGTCCCCAGGGGGGGCGGATCGCCTCTGACGCATCATCCAGTAATGTTTGACCCCTTCAAGGAGCTGGGTTTCCAACGATTCGCCGCTAAGACCATCGCTTTCGGCCGCCGTCAGCGCCGCGACCAGCACCGTTTCGTGCGGGCTCCCGGAGAAGTGTTGCATGACGCCGGCGGTCGTCAGCGGGCCGCCGCTGCCGGCACAGAAGTCGATCAGCGCGCCGAGGGCTTCGGCATCCACGCCGGGCTCGCCGGGCCTGGGGATATCGATCCTGCGCAGCAACTCGGGCTCGACGAGCACGCACTTGATGAGGTCGCGCAACAGTGACGGCGCGCTCCGGGTCGGCGTCGCGGCACGCGGGCGGCTTGACGCGACCGGCGCGACCGGAAGGAGGGCTCCCAGCTCGGCTTCGGGCAGACCGGCGATCTCGGCCAGCCGCCGTCGCAGCAGCGCTGCCAGCACCGGCGCGCTCAGGGTCGCTAGCAACGGCTTCGCGGCGGCGACCAGCCCGGCGCGGCCCTCGGCCGAGCTCGGGGGCGAGCGCCGACCGAGCTCGGCGAGAAGGAAATCCGACAGCGGGACGGCGGACTCGACCATCGCCTCGAACGCAGCCTTGCCGCGGCGCCGCACGGCATCGTCGGGGTCCTCGCCATCGGGCAGGAACAGGAACCGCGCCTGCTTGCCGTCGGCAAGGACCGGGAGCGTAGGCGGCGCGGCGTCCCGCCTCGTCGCCGTCGAAGCAGAAGACCACCGTGTCGGCGATCCGGAAGAGCTTCTGTGCGTGGACCGGCGTGGTCGAGGTTCCCAACGTGGCGACGGCGTATTCGACCCCATGCTGGGCGAGCGCCACGACATCCATGTAGCCCTCGACCACGACGACCCTGCCGGCGGCGCGGATGGCAGCACGCGACTGGAACAGACCGTAGAGCTCCCGACCCTTGGAGAATAGCGGCGTCTCAGGCGAGTTGAGGTACTTGGGCTCGCCCTGATCGAGCACCCGGCCGCCGAAACCGACCACGTGCCCGCCGGCGTCATGGATCGGGAACATGATGCGATCGCGAAAGCGATCGTAGCGCTTGCCGCCGTCGCCGACGATGACCAGGCCGGCGGTTTCCAGCGCCTTGTCCCCATAGTCGGGGAACGTGCGCTCGAGCGGCTGCCAGCCCTCGGGTGCGTAGCCGATGCCGAAACGCGCGCAGATGGGACCTGTCAATCCGCGTTGTTTCAGGTAATCGATGGCGCGCGAGGCGTCCTTCAGAGCCGCGCGATAGAACTTCGCGGCCTGCAGCAGGACGCCGGCGAGGTCCTGCGCCTGTCCGCGTCGAGCCTCGTCGGCCGCGGCGACCGTCCGGGGTACTTCCAGGCCGGCATCGCGGGCGAGCTCCTCGACTGCATCGGGGAAGGACTTCCCGCCATATTCGATCAGGAAGCCGATTGCGGTTCCATGCGCTCCGCAGCCGAAGCAGTGGTAGAACTGCTTGCTCGGGCTCACCGTGAACGAGGGCGTTTTCTCGCTGTGAAACGGGCAGCACGCGACGTAGTTAGTGCCCGCTTTTTTCAGCGGCACCGACCGATCGATGACCTCGACGATGTCGACCCGTGCCAGCAGGGTCTGAATGAAATCGTTAGGAATCATGGGCTTGGAAGTTGCGGACCACGAACCGTCCACACTGCGGTCGCAGGGCCCATCGCTTCATTATAGGCGAGGATTCGCAACGCGCGAGGGCGGCGAGGACTGCGCAAACATCGGTCGAAGGACGGGGTTCGAGCCCGCGGTTTCAACCCCCGCTGGAACGCGCTCGCTTCGCCGCGAAATCTCAGGACGGTGCGAGTCGGGTTTTCACCCGAGCTGCAACCTGCGTCATGTCCGCACGCCCGGCCAACTGGGGCTTGAGGGCTCCCATGACCTTGCCCATGGCGGCGGGTCCGGCCACGCCGGCGCTGGCGATTGCGGTATCGATCAGCCGGTCGATCTCGGCCTCCGAAAGGGGCTGCGGCATGTATTCCTGCAAGACCGCGATCTCGGCCTGCTCGGCCGCGGAGAGCTCGGGGCGGTTCCCGGCGTCGAACTGCACGATGGATTCGCGGCGCTGCTTGATCATCTTGTCAATGATGGCGACAATGTCGGCATCCGACAGCTCGACGCGCTCGTCCACCTCCCTCTGCTTCATTGCTGCGAGCAGCAGGCGGATGGTCGACAGGCGCGCGGTTTCGCGGGCGCGCATGGCCGCCTTCATGTCGTCGGTGATGCGGGTTTTCAGGGTCATGGAAGCAAAAGGGGCGAATCGCTTCGCCCCTTGTCGCGGATATGGTGGTTGGTCGCTCAGTAGAGCTTCGGCGGTAGTTGCTGGCTGCGCAGGCGCTTGTAGTGGCGCTTCACCGCCGCGGCGAGCTTGCGCTTGCGTTCCGCGGTCGGCTTTTCGTAGAACTCGCGGGCGCGGAGCTCGGTCAGCAGGCCGGTTTTTTCGATCGTGCGCTTGAAACGGCGCAGAGCCACTTCGAAGGGCTCGTTTTCGCGGACGCGAACGCTGGGCATGGGCTGCAGTTCCTTGGGGACTGTCGTAACGGGTAACTGCGAAGTACAGCAGCCGATGATGACGCGGGCAAGAACGCTATACTCAAACGTTTTAGCGCCGACGATCGCGCCGTGAAGGTCCTTGGCATCGAAACTTCCTGCGACGAGACCGGGCTCGCCGTCTACGACAGCGCCCGGGGGTTGCTCGCGCACACGCTCCACTCGCAGGTGGCCATGCACGACGCCTACGGCGGCGTGGTCCCCGAGCTCGCGTCGCGCGACCACATCCGCCGCGTCGTGCCGCTGACCGAACGGGTGCTCGCCGAGGCCGGCTGCACGCTCGCGGATCTCGACGGGATCGCGTTCACACAAGGCCCGGGCCTCGCCGGCGCGCTGCTGGTGGGCGCGAGCATCGCCAACGCGCTCGGCTTTGCCCTGGGCAAACCCGCCATCGGCGTCCATCACATGGAAGGGCACCTGCTTTCGCCGCTGCTCTCCGACCCGCGTCCCGCCTTTCCGTTCGTCGCACTGCTGGTGTCCGGCGGGCACAGCGAGTTCTACGGCGTTCGCGCAGTCGGCGACTACACGCTCCTGGGCCAGACGCTCGACGACGCTGCGGGCGAAGCGTTCGACAAGACCGCAAAGCTTCTCGGCCTTCCGTATCCGGGTGGGCCCGCGCTGGCAAAGCTCGCGGTCCATGGACACCGTGCGGCTGCGGTGCTGCCGCGGCCGATGCAGGATAGCGGCGATCTCGACTTGAGCTTCAGCGGTCTGAAAACGGCCGTGTCGATCCTGGCGCGCAAGGAGCCGCTTTCGCAGCAACGCAAGGCGGACCTGGCGCGAGCGTTCGAAGAGGCGATTGTCGACGTGCTCGTCGCCAAGTCGATGGCCGCCCTCGACCAGGTCGGGCTTTCGCGGCTGGTCGTCGCGGGCGGCGTCGGCGCCAACACCTCGCTGCGCGAGCGTCTTCACGCGGCCGCGGCGGAACGAGGCGCCAAGGTGTTTTTCCCGGACCTGCAGTTCTGCACCGACAACGGCGCGATGATCGCGCTGGTCGGCGCGCTGCGCCTGGAGCAGGGCACGACGACGAACTACGCCTTCAGCGTGCAGCCTCGCTGGCCCCTGGCTGCCGCACGCTCCAGCGCCGACGCCGTGTCGTAAGGAGACCGATCTGCAACGGTCGACGAGATGAGTCGATGATCAGCTCCGTTTGGCGCCGATCTTCGGTTCCTGGCCCGCCACCAGGCGCTTGACGTTCGCTCGATGACGCCAGATCAGCAGCAACGCGATCGGAAACAGCGCCCACGCTTCGGGCCAGTTGCCGATGAAGTAAAGGCCGAGCGGGGGCGCCGCTGCAGCGGCCGCGAGCGAGGCCAGAGAGGCCATCCGAAACAGCAGCGCGAACGCGAGCCAGATGCCCAGTAGCGAGACCCCGAGCGGCCACGACAGCGCGAGTGCGACGCCCGCGGCGGTGGACACGCCTTTGCCGCCCGAGAAACGGTGGAACACCGGATAGGCGTGACCGAGAAACACGGCAAGAGCTGCGCCGGCGGTGGCGAGCGAAGCGTCGCCCCAGCTCACGCCGAGCCGATACGCGAGCCAGACGGCGAGCGCGCCTTTGCCCGCATCGCCTGCCAGCGTCAGGGCGGCGGCGAGCTTGTTGCCGGTGCGCAGTACGTTAGTTGCGCCCGGGTTGCCCGAGCCGTAGCTGTGCGGGTCGGGTAATCCAAGCAATCTGCTCACGACGACCGCGAACGACACGGATCCGACGAGATACGCACCGACGATGACGGCAAGGGTGGCGAGCGATGGATTCATCTACAATGCGCTCGGCTTGAGATCGAGCCGCAGAGTCTAGCAAACCGCCGACCCGCCCGCCGATGAATACGATCTTCGTCCAGGAATTGCGCGTGGAGACGCGCATCGGCGTGTACGCATGGGAGCAGCATCTCACGCAGCCGTTACTCATCGATCTCGAGCTCGCACTGCCCTCGGCGAGAGCTTTCACCACCGACGACTTCGCCGACGCACTCGACTACGCGGCGGTCGTGAAGCGCATCCAGGCGTTCGCCGCCGACCATCCGCACAAGCTGCTCGAGCGTTTTGCCGAGGCGCTGGCCGATCTGTTACGTGCGGAATTCGGCTCGCCCTGGGTCCGCGTCAGGGTTGCCAAGGTCGCACCGGTCGCCGGGGTCAAGCGCCTTGGTGTGGTGATCGAGCGCGGCGAGCGAAAGTAGGGTCAGCCGCGCGGGTGATGGCGGGCGTGCAACTGCTTCAGCCGCTCGCGCGCGACGTGGGTATAGATCGTCGTGGTCGTGATGTCGGAGTGACCGAGCAGAAGCTGGACGACGCGCAGATCGGCGCCGTGATTGAGAAGGTGCGTCGCGAAAGCGTGGCGCAGCGTATGTGGCGACAGGCTCCCTGACGCGATCCCGGCCTTGACCGCGTGACGCTTGATGAGCTGCCAGAACGCCTGTCGCGACAGCGGCCCGCGGCGCGCGGTGACGAACACCGCGTCGCTCTTGCTGTCGCCGACGAGCGCGCTCCGGCCCGACACGAGATAACGCTTCAGCCAATCGATCGCTTCCTCGCCGAGAGGCACGATCCGCTCCTTGCTGCCCTTTCCGAGCACGCGCACCACGCCCATGTCGAAGCTCACCTGCGAGAGTTTGAGTCCCACCAGCTCGGATACGCGCAGGCCGGTCGCGTAAAGCGTCTCGAGCATCGCACGATCGCGCAGGCCGAGCGTTGTTTCGACGACTGGAGCGCCCAGCAACGCCTCGACCTGCGCTTCGGAAAGGCTCTTCGGAAGCCGTCGCGGCAGCTTCGGCGCACGCACGCGCAGGGTCGGATCGGTCTTCAACGCGCCCAGCATCGCCTGCATCCGGTAGAAACGCCGGAGCGACGAGAGGCGCCGGCCGATCGATGTCGCCTTGGCGTGCGCGTGAAATTGCGCTGCGAGGAAGGCTTCGACGTCGCCGCGTTCCGCTGCGAGCAACGTCTTGTGCGCGTTGCGCTCGAGCCATGCCGACCAGAGCGTGAGATCGCGCCGATAGCTCGTCAGACTCGTCGCGGCCAGTCCGTCCTGCAGCCAGACCTGGTCGCAGAAGACGTCGATTAACGTCGCGGCGTCGTCAGGGTTAGTGGCTTTGGGCATACAAAGCGATGGCTGAGTAACGCGATCGGAAAGCGTCGCGAGCAGGGCCGGATGCCTCACTTGCCAACTGAGGCCCCGGAGCGAGCCGCGAGACAGTACACGATAGTACGGCGAGCGGCGAGCGAGGATGCAACGCAGCAGCCGGTCCGCGCAGCAGCTTTACGACGTGTTACCGGCCGAAGCGATACCCTTCGTGGGCGAGCAGCCAGCGCTTGATCGCGATCGGATCGCCCTCGGTCACGCCCATGAAGCCACCGAGCGAGCCGTGCGTTCCGACGACGCGATGGCAAGGGATCACCAGCGCGATGGGGTTGGCGCCGCAGGCGCCGCCGACCGCGATTGCGGCAGTGTGCAGGCGGCGCGCGAGCTCGCCGTAGGTGCGCGATTCGCCGGCAGGGATCTCGGCGATCCGATCCCACACCCGACGCTGAAACGCGCTACCCGCCGGCGCGAGCGGGAGGTCGAACCGGAACTCTCCATCGTCGAGATAGCGCTCGACTTGCCGGCAGGCGCGCTCGGCGACGGCGTCGCCCGGCGCGGCCGCGCGTTTGGAGAGCGGCAGATAGTCGACTCCCGTTACGGCGCCGCGGTCGGTACGGATGCCGAGCACCGCGAATGGCGCCCGGAACTTGGCCGCGTATCCCGCTGGGCCTGCGCCCTTGTTCGCTCGTTCACTCATTCACTCGTTTCACTATTTGTTAGCCCACACGCATCTGCTGCGGCAGGAAGGTCACGAGCTGCGGCACAAAATAGATCAGCAGCGTCGCGACGATCATCAGATAGAACATCGGCAGGGTGTGCCGGGCGATCCAGGTGATCTGCTTGCCGGTCATGCCCTGGAGCATGAACAGATTGAAGCCGACCGGTGGAGTCACTTGCGCCATCTCGACCACGAGCACGATGAAGATCCCGAACCACAAGAGATCGATCCCGGCTTTTTCGACCGTCGGCAGGATCACTCCCATGGTCAACACGACCATCGAGATGCCGTCGAGAAAGCAGCCGAGGATGATGTAGAAGCCCATCAATGCGACAATGAGCGCGAGCCGCGAGAGCCCCAGGCCGCCGATCCATTCCGCGAGATGCCGCGGCAATCCGATGTAGCCCATCGATAGCGTCAGGAACGCCGCCCCCGCGAGGATCAGCGCGATCATGCAGTACAGGCGCGTCGCGCCCAGCATGCTGTCGCGGAAGGTGGCCCAGGTGAGCGAACCCTGTATTGCGGAGATTGCCAGCGCGCCGACGACGCCGAAGGCCGCGGCTTCGGTCGCGGTCGCCACGCCGGCGTAGATCGAGCCGAGCACGAGAGCGATCAGCACGATGACCGGGATCAGGTGCCGCGAAGCGTAGAGCTTTTGCGCGATCGTGGTCCGCTGTGCGATGTCGGGAATCTTGCCGGGGTTGAGCAGCGCCCACACCACGACGTAGCCGGAGAAGAGCGTGGCCAGGATAAGACCGGGAATAACGCCGGCGATAAACAGCTGCGCGATCGACACGTTCGCCGATACACCG
>VBCL01000156.1 GCA_005888865.1 Betaproteobacteria bacterium
AGCGCCCGGAAGACCAGGTTGCCCTCAGTGCTTGGCGCCCCGGCAAAAAACGGCTTACCAAAAAACGGATTGACGTACTCCCAGACGATCTCTCCGTCTTGGGTGACCTCGAAGAAGCGGCCGAAGGAAGATTCGCAGACTAATGTATTGCCGTTTGGCAGCCGTTGAGCGTTGCCCATGCGTGGCGAGAAACAGTTCCAAGCCGGTCGATCCTGATACTTCCATACGATCTCGTTTGTCGCCGGATTGACCTCGATCACCCTCGAAAACGGCATCGAATCATCGAGACGATGAACTCCGTTGTCGAATATCAGGATGCTGCCGTTCCCCAACAGGGTCGGCGCATGCTGGCCGGCGACCGTCGGAGAACCAAGCTTCCATAGGATCTCACCGGTCTTGCGGGAGATGCGGAGAACGGTTGAGGTGGGTCGGTAGCTGGCGAGGATGTCGCCGTCAGGCAGCTCGAGGACACTGTTGCCCTGAGCCCAGAGCGTCCGAGGCGCCTGGACCTCGGCGATGCCGTCTGCGACGGGATCGAGGTGCTCCCAGGTACGCCACTCCCAGACAGTCTGTCCTGCAGGCGTCAACTCGGCCAGGTAATCGGAATACATCCTGCCGGCTTCGGCCTTCGACCGCTGAGCATATTGGCCTGAGGGAAAAGTCTCCTCCTCCACGCCTCCTTTGACACGGCGGGCGATGTCGTCGGGAACCCGGCCCATGCAATTCAGCAACACGTTCCCATTGCGTAGCAGGATGCCGTGGTGATGGTGTTCCGGATGGCGTACTTCCCAGAGCACCTTACCGTTCCAGTCCGCTTCCAGCACGACGCCACCTTTGAACGGAAAGCGGCTGAGAAAGCTGTCCTCTGACGTACGGCCGTTGTAGAAGAGTGTCCCGCGCTCGGTGAGATAGCCGGACAGGCCCGGCGGGTAAGGCATGTTCCACGTGTGGACGACGTTGCCGTGAAGGTCGATGAGATACACCCTCCCGTCTCCCCAGATCAGAGGAGCGAAAAGCGTAAACCCAGAAGAAGCGAGCTCGGGGTTGAACGCGCGCAAGCCAACACCCCGACGTTTGGTCGTGTTCTGTTCGACCGCTGCTGAGGTCTGTTGAGCGCTTTGCATAAAACGCTTGCTACATGCAGTGACCACGCCCGCGCCAAGAATGGCGGCACCGGTGAGCAGCGTGCGGCGGCGGAGGCGGCTCGACTCGTAATTCATCATCGGACGGCCCTCCATGATGCGACTGTCGTACACGTTTCGAGGCGTCCATCACGGGCAGCAACTGCCCATGTCAGTGCCGATTGAAACACTAGTTTCAGGCTGAGTCAAGCCTCCCCGACGAGCTAACAACACCCTTTCGTCATGGAGTCTAGAATGCGTCTTGACTCTAGATTGAAACTATTGTTTCATGACGTCCACAGGGACGTACCCGGCGCCAGAACGAGGCCGCGACATGACCCACTCATGCGAAGGACATCAAGACGAAGAAAGGACATCGACCATGCAGCAAGAGATCAGTCCGATTGCGGTACGGCCGTGGACGCTCAACGGCATCTCGGAGCGAATGATCGTGAGCCACTATGAGAACAACTACGGCGGCGCCGTGCGGACGCTGAACGCCGCGCGCCGCGAGCTCGCCACGCTTGAGTCGGGCGCGGCGCCGTACCGACTGCGCGCGCTGAAGCGCGAGGAGCAGAGCGCGATGAACTCGGTGGCGCTTCACGAGCTGTACTTCGGCAATCTGGGCGGCGAGGGCAACGCCGGCCTCGGGCGTCTCGATTGGCACGAAGTTCCGAACCAGCTCGGGCCGCTGCTCGAAGAGCACTTTGGCAGCGTCAAGATGTGGCGTCGTGAGTTCGTGGGCGCGGCGCAGGCGCTGGCAGGCGGCTCCGGCTGGGCGCTTCTCACGTACTCGCGTCGGGACAAGCGATTCTGGAACCAGATCGCGATGGATCATACCCAGTGCGCTGTCGATGCGGCGCCCGTGCTCGTGCTTGATATGTACGAGCACGCATACCATCTGGATTTCGGAGCCAACGCGACGGCGTACATCGATGCATTCGCCGCCGTCTGCGGAGATCAGGCGTTGCCTGCGGAGGATCCCTCCAACCAGGAGATACCGTCGATTTCCGTCGAAGAGCTCGCCGCTCAGCTCGCGAAGGGCGAGTCGGTCCAGGTCCTCGACGCGCGCCCACGACACCACATATCGAGAAACGTCGACTTGATGGCAGGCGCTGTGTGGCGCGATCCGGATCAGGTGGAAGAATGGATCGGTGAGCTCTCGCCCGATCAGCCGGTCGCCGTCTATTGCGCCTACGGCTTCCACGTCGGCTGCAACATAGCGAAAACGCTCAGAGAGCGCGGCTTCGACGCTCGCTACATCCGCGGCGGAGTGTCGGCGTGGTACGCCGCTGGCGGACCGCGAGCTATGCGGCCGGTAACCCGCTAGCGGCGGAGAGGTAGCAGGAGGGCGGCCGTAGCCCGTCCGCACTCGCGACGAGGCACCCTCTTTCGGATCGTCCTCCCTGTTTCCTGACAGAAACGTCAGGATTTCGAAAGTCCGCCTGTGGCTAGACTCCCTCGTCAAGGAGCCTCCCCATGACCACGAGCACGATCGCCGGCACGAACGAGAACGAGTCGAAAGACATCGCCATCACCCTGTTCAGGCTCGGCGCCACCTCCTACGGTGGCCCCGCCATCATGGGCGTCATGCAGGCCGAGTTGCAGGAGCGGCGAAGGTGGGTCTCGAAGGAGCGCTTCCTGGAAGGCCTGGCAGTCGCCAACATGGTGCCGGGTGCGACGGCAACACAGCTCGGTATTTTCCTCGCATATGCGCGCGGCGGCTGGTGGGGTGGACTCCTTGGCGGCCTCTCCTTCGTGTCGCCTGCGTTCGTCATCATGCTCGCGCTGACGATCGGCTATGCGACGTTCGGCGTGACGCCGTTGGCACGGAGCGCCCTCTATGGCCTCGGTCCCGTCGTCATCGGTCTCTTCGCGATCGCCCTCTATCGCCTGGGCAAGACGGCGGCCAGCACCGTGCCGGAAGCAATCATCGGACTCGCGGCTGCGGCGGCGTTGGCGACGACGCGTCTGGGAATCGTCGCCATCCTGGTCCTCGCGGGCTGCGCCGGTCTGCTGCTGTTCTATCGAGGAAAGTCACTCGCGCGCGTGCGCGCCCTGTCGGGACTCGTCGTTCTTGCCGTACTGGCCACGGTATGGTGGACTTTGACATCCGCGCCCAGTTCCACCGGCGGAGGATGGACGCCAAACCCGAAGAGCCTGCTCGATCTCGGTCTCTACTTCCTGAACGTCGGCGCCTTCACGATCGCTGGTGGGTTGACGATGATTGCCTTCATCCAGGACCAGGTGGTCGGCCAATTCGGATGGCTCACGCCGCGTGAGTTCATCGACGGACTTGCCCTCGGGCAGCTCACGCCCGGTCCGGTGTTGATGATCGCGGCCTATGTCGGCTACAAGCTCGCCGGGCTCGCGGGAGCGGCCGTGGCGGCGACGGCCGCATTCCTGCCCTCGTTCGTGATCATGCTCGCGATTCTGCCCATTCTCGACCGTGTGAGACAGATGACGTGGGTGAAAGCGGTGACGAAGGGCATGAGCCCGGCCGTCATCGGTGTGTTGGCTGTGTCTTTGGTGCGACTCTCCCCCGCCGCAATCCCCGATCCCTCGGCGCTGGCCATTCTGATCGTGACCGTCATCGCGGCGATGGCCTTCCATATCGGAGCCTTCAAGCTCATGCTTGGTGGCGCAATCGCCGGCGTGCTTCGAAGCCAGCTCCCACTCGGCGCGCTCACGCGTCACTTCTGACGGTCACCCTCGCTCCGGCAGCGCTTGTTCTAGCCGTACTAGCCAGCCGCTCATCCCGAGCTCGCGATACATCGTCGCGGCGAGCGCGTATTGCTCGGCGGCGTGCTGGAGCTTGCCAGCACGCGTATACACCTTTCCGAGGCCGACGTGGCCGTGCGCAATGAGCGGTCGCATACCGATTCCCTGGGCGAGCTCGAGACTCGCTTCATAGTGCTGCAGAGCGAACTCGGCATTCGATGGGTCGCTACGTGCCATGATCTCGGCGAGCGCGCGGAGTGCCAAGGCCTCATTGGCGCGTTCCTTGTGCTTCCTCGCCAGATCGACTGCGCTTCGCGCGCGATCGGCGGCTTCCGCGTTCCGGCCGGCGAGTAGATATGCCTCCGCCAAACGACTGAGGCGGACGGTAAGACCCAAGCCCATCGCGCTGATCGATGCCTCGCCGACGATGGACGCCTCCAGCAAGGGAAGAGCTTCGGCGAGACGGCCTGACAGCGCGTACACATAGCCCAAGCCCGAGAGGATGTTCGGGTCGGCGACGTTCCGCCTGCGGATCAAGGTCATGCCGTTCTCGAACGCGCGAAGCGCACTCGCCAGATCGCCCTGTTCGAGGCTGACGCCTCCCAGCGCACCGTATGACTCGATCACCGTATGGGCGTGGTCTGCTGATTCGGCGATTGTCACCGCCTGGTTTGCGTGCTCGATCGCCTGGGTAAATCGGCCGAGATGGGAAAAGACGAGCCCGGCCCACGCGCGGGGCCAGGCCGCGAAGAACCTGGGCAGCTCGGCTCGCCTGGCGCCCCCCTCATCCGTCAGCGCTTGCGCAGTTTCCACGAAGAGCGCGCCCGCCTGCACCAAGTCACCAAGAGCGAAGTGCGTTTGGGCGAGCCGATACTTCGCTTCGATCTCGAGACCCGCGTCTCCAAGCTCGGTGGCAATGTCGAGCGCTTGCCGGTTCGCTTCGAACGCGCGGGCGTGGTCGCCGACGTTCCTCAGCCGAGCGCCGAGATCGGCCAGGACAACTCCGAGCCGGCGTCGGTCGCCGATCTCCGCCGCGATGGCCTCAGCCTCGCGCATGAGCTCCAAGATTCGGCCATAGTGGCCGAGGGGCGCCAGGGCCGCCCGTGACTCGAGCCGCAGATCGATCGCCTGAACTTTTGCGTCGCGGCTGTCGGGTAAGCGGGCGACGGCATGCAGCGCCTCCTCGAAGAAAGTCAGCGCCTCAGCGTAGGCCGAGCGCGTCGCGGCCTTCGTGCCGGCTCCGCGGAGGTAGGTAATCGCCCTGTCCCACAGCTCTCCTCGAACGGCATGGTCGGCGAGGCGCTCGAGGTGTTCGGCGAGCCGGTCGCCATAGAGCCGTTCGATCGCTTCGGCGATCCGTGCATGAAGCTCGCGGCGACGCCGTTGGAGAAGCGTTCCGTACGTGACGTCGTGGGTGAGGGCGTGCTTGAAGGCGTATTCGGTTTCGGGAAAGAGGTGCACTTCATAAAGGAATTCGGCAGTGATGAGATTGGTGAGCCCCCGCTGCAGATCAGGCTCGGACGTCTCGGCAATCTCGCGTAGCAGAACGACCGGCACATGTGTGCCAATAGCGGCCGCGGCCTGAAGCAGGCGCTTGTCCGCAGCGGGCAGGCGATCGATCCGCGCGGCGAGAAGTGCGTGGACGCTCGCCGGAATCTGAAGCGTGGCGACGGGCTCGGCAAGGCGATGCGCGCCTGGCTTGCCGACGAGCCGCTTCGAATCTACCAGCATCCTCACGCTCTCTTCGAGAAAGAACGGATTGCCGTCCGTTCGCTGGATCAACAGCCGTTTGAGCTCGTCCAGCGCTGGATCCGCGCCGAGAAGGCCTCGGAGAAGCTCCTCGACATTCGTGCTGGCCAGTGGATCAATACGGATCACTGTGCAATGACGCTTGCTATTCCAGGCGTGCCGGTAATCAGGCCGATAGTTCACGAGCAGCAGCAGACGCGCCGATTCGAGGCCGTCGACGAGTTCGTCGAGCAGAGCTTGTGTCTCGCCGTCGACCCAGTGAAGGTCCTCTACGATCAGAAGCAGCGGTCGCTCGCGCGCCTGCTCGAACCACAACATCTTCACGGCGTCGAGCGTGCGCCGCCGACGCTCGACCGGGTCGAGCGCGAGCCATGACGGCTCGTCCACAGGTACGTCGAGCAAAGTCAGCAATGGCGAGAGCGTGGGCTCGAGCGTCCGGGCGAGCGTCAGAACCTTGCCCGTGACCTTCTCGCGGATCGCGCGGACGTCGTCCCGCGCGTCAATTTTGAAATAGCGCCTGAGGGGCTCGAGCACCGGCAAGTAGCTTGTCGCCTTGCCGTACGACACGGCAGCGCTATCGAGGACGAGCCAGTTCTGTCGGCGCTGTGAGCGGTTGAACTCGTACACGAGGCGCGATTTGCCTACGCCCGCTTCCCCGACGATTGCCACGACTCGTCCGTGACCGTCGGCAGCCTCGGTTTGCGCGCACCGAAGTTGCTCGAGCTCGGCGTCGCGGCCCACAAAACGCGTGAGCCCGCGCCTGGCGGCGGCGGCCTGCAGACGCGTGCGACTGGGTTCTGGACCAGTCAATTCGTATACGTCCACGGGTTCGGCGAGCCCCTTCACTCGCACCGGGCCCAGCGGCTTCACCGCGATGTAGTCGGCCACGAGCGAGAGCGTGGCGGGCCCGATGACGATGGTGCCCGGCTCGGCGAGTTGCTCCATACGCCCCGCGAGATGGGTTGTCTGACCAACGGCGGCGAGCGCCCGCACGACGACCTCCCCGGAATTCAGCCCTACTCTGATCTTCACCACGGCTGCATGGGCCCGACGGACATCCTCGGCGTAGCGCTTCACGCTGTCTTGCATCCTGAGCGCGGCGTAGCATGCGCGAATCGCGTGATCCTCGTGGGCCAGTGGCGCTCCGAAAAGCGCCATGATGCCGTCGCCCATGACCTGATTTACGAAGCCTTCGAATCGATGAACGGCTTCGACCATGTGCTCGAGCACCGGATCGAGGATCATCCTGGCCTCTTCCGGATCCCGGTCCGCGAGCAACTCCATTG
>VBCL01000157.1 GCA_005888865.1 Betaproteobacteria bacterium
AACACGCCTTGCACTTCGAGCGCGTGCATCGTGCCGTCGCCGAGGTGTTTCACGCGCACGCTGTGGACGCCGGAAGCGTCACCGACGACCTCGTCGAGCACGTGATTCCACAGCACGCTCACATTGCCTCTGTCGCCAGTCTTGGCGAGCAAGCGGTCGACCAGGATGGCTTCGGCGCGAAACTTGTTCCGGCGGTGAATGACGGTCACCCCCCGGGCGATGTTGGACAGATACAGTGCTTCCTCGACCGCGGTGTTACCGCCGCCGACGACGACCACGTCCTGGCCCTTGTAGAAAAAGCCATCGCAGGTCGCGCACGCGGATACCCCTTTGCCCTTGAACGCCTCCTCGGACGGAAGACCGAGGTACCTCGCCGAGGCGCCGGTTGTGATGATCAGCGCATCGCAGGTGTACTCGCCCGCGTCACCGATCAGCCGTAGCGGACGCTCGTCGAGCCGGGCGGTATGGATCTGGTCGAAGACGAGCTCGGTCTCGAAGCGCTCGGCATGCTTCTGGAACCGCTCCATGAGCTCGGGCCCCTGGACGCCGAGAGCATCGGCGGGCCAGTTGTCGACATCGGTAGTCGTCATGAGCTGGCCACCCTGCGCAAGGCCAGTGATGAGCACCGGTTTCAGGTTCGCGCGCGCAGCGTATACTGCCGCGGTGTACCCCGCCGGACCGGACCCCAGGATCAGCAGGCGGGTGTGTCGGGTGGTCATGGCAAACGCTCGAAGGTCATCTACGCGGCAAAAAGCCGTGCGATTCTAACTGATGTGGGGGGTGTTCCCTCCGAGCCAAGGGCGCGCGAGTTTCGTCATCGACCTCCGTGTATAATGTTCTGCGTGAGCCGTATCGCGCAATATAATGATTTTACAGAGGAATAGCGTGGCGACGAACCGTCGGCCCCTGCCATCGGACGCGCGTCTGTCGCCGCGGCATGCGGCACTGATCCGCGAGTCCTGGTGGTTGCTGGTGGTCGCGGCGGTTGGATTCCTCGCGCTCATTCTCCTCACGTATCACAAGACCGATGCCGGTTGGTCGTTCTCCGGCGCCGGCGCGCCGATCCAGAACAAGGGTGGCGTTGTCGGCGCGTGGGTCGCGGATGTACTGCTCTACTTGTTCGGCGTGTCCGCGTGGTGGTGGGTTTTCGCGGGCATCGTGCTCGTCGTGGCGGGCTATCGTCGAATGGGCGCGCCCGCCCGATTTGAAGGCCCCGCGCGCGAACGCCATCACCTGTGGTTGACCGCCCCAGGGTTCATCCTTGTCCTCCTGTCCAGCGCGGCGCTCGAAGCGCTGCGACTGTATCGTCTGCCGGCAACGCTGCCGCAGGCGCCGGGTGGCGCGATCGGCGATCTCTTCGGCAACGGTCTCGCGAAGGCCATGGGATTCAACGGCGCAACGCTGTTCCTGCTCGCGCTGTTTGCAGTGGGTTGGTCGCTGCTCACGGGAATGTCGTGGATNNNNGCATCGGCGGCGGTCTCGAAACGGCGCTCATCTGGGTACGGAAGCAGCGCGAGCAGCGGCACGACCGCCAGATCGGTGCCGCGGCGCTCGAGCAGCGCGAGCACGCCGTCGAGATCGCCCGCGAAGTCGACGACGATCGTGAACCCGTGGTCGTCGTGCCGCCGGCATTCGAGGTGCCGAAGTCGGACCGCGTGGTGAAGGAACGCCAGCGGCCTCTGTTCAAGGAGCTTCCCGATTCGGCACTGCCGCCGCTGGCGCTCCTCGAGGACGCACCGTCGGCGCAGGAGACGGTGAGCGCCGAGACGCTGGAATTCACCTCGCGGCTGATCGAGCGCAAGCTCGCCGACTTCGGAGTCGCGGTGAGGGTTCTCGCCGCGTACCCCGGGCCGGTGATCACGCGCTACGAGATCGAGCCGGCAGTCGGGGTCAAGGGCAGCCAGATCGTGAGTCTCATGAAGGATCTGGCGCGCGCGCTGTCGGTGGTCAGTATCCGTGTGGTCGAGACGATCCCAGGCAAGTCCTGCATGGGGCTCGAGCTGCCGAATCCGCGTCGCCAGCTCGTGCGATTGGTCGAGCTGTTGTCGTCGGCGGCGTACAACGACATGCCGAGCCCGCTCTCGCTCGCGTTCGGCAAGGACATCGCCGGCAAACCCGCCATCGCCGATCTGGGACGGATGCCGCATCTGCTGGTGGCCGGCACGACAGGGTCGGGCAAGTCGGTGGCGTTGAACGCGATGATCCTGTCGCTCATCTACAAGGCGGAGCCGCGGCAGGTCCGGCTGATCCTGATCGATCCGAAGATGCTCGAGCTTTCGGTCTACGAGGGCATTCCGCACCTCCTTGCGCCGGTCGTCACCGATGTGAAGCTCGCGGCCAACGCGCTCAACTGGGGTGTAGGCGAGATGGAGCGGCGCTACCGGTTGATGTCGACGCTGGGTGTGCGCAACCTCGCCAGCTACAACGCGCGTGTGGCCGAGGCTCGCAAGGCGGGCAAGCCGCTCACGAACCCTTTCTCGCTGACGCCGGAGGCCCCGGAGCCGATCGACGAGATGCCGCTCATCGTAATCGTGATCGACGAGCTCGCGGATCTGATGATGGTGACCGGTCGGAAGATCGAGGAGACAATCGCGCGCATCGCGCAGAAAGCGCGCGCGGCGGGGATTCACTTGATCCTCGCCACGCAGCGGCCGTCGGTCGACGTCATCACCGGGCTCATCAAGGCCAACATTCCGTCGCGCATTGCATTCCAGGTCGCGAGCAAGATCGATTCGCGGACAATCCTCGATCAGATGGGTGCCGAGACGCTGCTCGGTCAGGGCGACATGCTCTACCTTCCGCCCGGCACCGGCCATCCCCAGCGCGTGCACGGCGCATTCGTGTCCGATGGCGAAGTCCACCGGGTGGTGGAGCACTTGAAGGCGCAGGGTGGCCCGCAATACCTCGAGGGCGTGCTCGACGTCGCGGGCAATGGCGACGGCGAGGAAGGCCCGGGCATCAACGGTGCCGATAGCGAGGCCGATCCGATGTACGACCAGGCGGTCGCGGTCGTGCTCAAGACCCGCCGCCCGTCGATTTCGCTGGTCCAGCGCCACCTTCGCATCGGCTACAACCGCGCGGCGCGGTTGATCGAGCAGATGGAACGCGCGGGTCTGGTGTCCGCGATGCAGACCAACGGCAATCGGGAAGTGCTCGTCCCGGCCGGCAGGGAATAGAAGCCATCGGAAAACGCTCGAGACGGCTTCCACCGAGGCACCATTGGTCCTCCCCGGCTGTCTCACTTGGGATGTCGCTCAAACCGAACTCCTGTGCGCTCTTGTTGTTTCTCGTCGCGTCGGTCACCGACGCGGCGACGATCGAACGATTGCGCGCGTTCGTGCACGATACGCAGACCGCACGTGCGACGTTCACTCAGACCGTGACCGACGCCAACGGCCGCACCAAGCAGGAGGCGAGCGGCGAGTTCGCGATCGCACGGCCAGGCAAGTTCCGCTGGTCCGTCGAGAAGCCTTACAAGCAATTGCTGGTCGGCGACGGCGAGCGCGTCTGGATCTACGACGCTGACCTCAATCAGGTCGTGAAGCGCCGGAACGATCAGGCGCTCGGCACCACGCCCGCGGCGCTCCTCGCGGGCAAGGATGACGTCGAGCGCGCTTTCGACTGGCGCGATCTGCCCGCCGCTGGCGGGCTCGAATGGCTCGGTGCGACGCCGAAAAGCAAGGAATCCGCGTTCACCGAGATCCGGCTCGGCTTCGACGACAAGGGGCTCGTTGCGCTCGAAGTTCACGACAACTTCGGGCAGCGCACGCTGATTCGCCTCGCCAAGCTGGAACGCAATCCGAAGCTGCCCGCCGAGCTGTTCCGGTTCACGCCGCCCGCCGGCGCCGATGTCGTCGGCGACTGATCTGTTCGCGGTCGAGAACCCGGCCACGCCGCTCGCGGAGCGACTGCGGCCGAAAACGCTGGCGGACGTCATCGGCCAGCGGCACCTGCTCGGGCCAGGCAAGGCGCTCGCGGTCGCCTTCGCCTCGGGCAAGCCGCATTCGATGATCCTCTGGGGCCCGCCGGGCACCGGCAAGACCACGCTCGCGCGGTTGATGGCCGACGCGTTCAACGCGGATTTTCTCTCCATCTCTGCCGTGCTCGCCGGGGTCAAGGATATTCGCGAGGCGGTTGCGCACGCGGAGGCGGCGCTGGCGCAGTCGGGGCGGCACACGATCCTCTTCGTCGACGAAGTGCATCGCTTCAACAAGGCGCAGCAGGATGCTTTCCTGCCTTTCGTGGAGCGGGGCTTGCTGACGTTCATCGGCGCCACCACCGAGAACCCGTCTTTCGAGGTCATCAGCGCGCTGCTCTCGCGCGCGGCGGTCTACGTACTGGAAGCGCTCAAGCCCGAAGAGCTCGGTCAACTCCTCGATCGAGCGTTGGCCGTGGCCATGCCCGACGGGACGCTCGCGCCCCAGGCGCGCGACGCGGTCGTCGCGTATGCCGACGGCGACGGGCGGCGGCTCGTCAACCTCGTCGAGCAGATCGCGAGCGCGGCGGGTGGGGCGGGGCGCCGTGAGGTCGATCTCCCATTCGTCGAGGCCACCATCGCCCGCTCGTTGCGCCGCTTCGACAAAGGTGGCGAGGCGTTCTACGACCAGATCTCGGCGCTGCACAAATCGGTGCGCGGCAGCGATCCCGACGCTGCGCTGTACTGGCTGTGCCGCATGCTCGACGGCGGCGCCGATCCTTTGTACCTGGGGCGACGCATCGTGCGCATGGCGAGCGAGGACATCGGGCTTGCCGACCCGCGCGCGCTACGCCTCACACTGGATGCGGTCGAGACCTACGAGCGGCTCGGCACACCGGAAGGCGAGCTCGCCCTCGCCCAAGCGACGATCTACCTCGCCTGTGCACCCAAGAGCAACGCGGTGTACGTTGCGTACGACAAGGCGCGTGCGTTCATTGCCGAGGACGGCTCGCGGCCCGTGCCGCTGCACATCCGGAACGCGCCGACGCGACTCATGAAACACCTGGGCTACGGCAAAGGCTACCGTTACGCGCACGACGAGCCGGAAGCGTACGCCGCCGGCGAACACTATCTGCCGGAAGGCATGCCCGAGGTCTCTTTCTACGAGCCGACCGATCGCGGCCTCGAAGCGAGGATCGCGGAAAAGCTCGCGGCGCTGCGCGAGCGCGACGCAAAGGCCGGCGCGAAGAAAGACGACGAGTAACGATCGCGAACGCGCATCGGGCTCGCGCCATCGAGCGCGCGTGAGCCTCTGGTAAGATCACGTCATGCTCGATGTTCAACTGCTGCGCAGCGATTTGCCCGGCGTCGCCACACGGCTCAAGACGCGTGGTTACCCGCTCGACACCGCGAAGTTCGAAGAGGTGGAAGCCGAGCGCAAGGCGATCCAGACGCGCACGCAGGAGCTGCAGGCGAAGCGCAACACGATGTCGAAACAGATCGGCGCCGCGAAAGGACGGGGAGAGGACGTCGCGCCGCTCATGCGCGAAGTCGGCGGAATCGGCGACGAGCTCACGGCGCTGGAGCATCAGCTCTCCGACATTCAGGCCGGATTACGCGAGTGGCTGCTGGGCATGCCCAACCTTGCACACGCGAGCGTTCCGATCGGGCAGTCGGAGGCGGACAACGTCGAGGTACGCCGCTGGGGCACGCCGCGGGGTTTCAAATTCCAGGCGCGCGATCATGTCGACGTCGGCGCTGCGGTCGCCGGCCTCGAATTCGAGTCCTCCGCCAAGCTCGCCGGTTCACGTTTCTACACATTGCGCGGCGGCGTGGCGCGCCTGCACCGGGCGCTGGCGCAGATGATGCTCGACACGCACACCGGCGAGCACGGCTACGTGGAACACTACGTTCCACTCATCGTCAACGCCGAAACGCTGACCGGAACCGGCCAGCTCCCGAAGTTCGAGGACGATCTGTTCTGGGTGACCAAGGGCGGCGCGCCGGATGAAGCGCGGATGTACCTGGTGCCCACGGCGGAGGTTCCGCTCACGAATCTGGTGCGCGACACGATCCTCGACAGCGACAAGCTGCCGCTCAGGTTCACCGCGCACACGCCGAGCTTCCGCTCGGAGGCGGGCAGCTACGGCAAGGACACCCGAGGGATGATCCGCGTGCATCAGTTCGACAAGGTCGAGCTCGTGCAGGTCGTGCATCCGGACCGGTCCTACGAGGCGCTGGAGGAGATGACCGGGCACGCCGAGCGGATCCTGCAAAAGCTCGAGTTGCCCTATCGCGTCATGACGCTGTGCACGGGCGATGTCGGGTTCGCATCGGCGAAGACCTACGATCTCGAAGTCTGGCTCCCCGGCCAAGGCAAGTATCGCGAGATCTCGTCGTGCTCGAACTGCGAAGCCTTCCAGGCGCGGCGCCTCCAGGCGCGCTTCCGCAACGCGCAGGGCAAGCCGGAGCTGGTGCATACGCTCAACGGCTCGGGGCTCGCGGTCGGCCGTGCACTGGTCGCGGTGATGGAGAATTATCAGCGCGCCGATGGCGGCATCGATGTCCCGGCGGCGCTGCAGCCGTACATGGGCGGCGTTACACACATCGCGCCTGCGACTTGATGTGCTATTGCGTGGCTTGCAGCCGAGCTCCGTAGTACGGTTTTTCCAGTCGCAGCAGCACGTCGTAATACGCGCGCACCGTTTCCACGAACACGACCGCCTGCCCGCCGCGCGCAACGCCGTACTTGGTATCGTCGGCCAGTTCGGTCTGGGCGAGCAGCGGGAGCGTCTTCTTGATATCGCTCCACGAATCCGGATTGAGCTTGCGCCGCACCGCGAGCACGCGCGCGTCCTCGAGGTGGCCGGTGCCGATATTGAATGCCGCCAGAGCGATCCACGTCCGATCGGGCTCGGCGATCCGCGCCGGCAATGAGCGCTTCAAGTCCGCCAGATAGCGCGCGCCGGCGCCGATGCTCTGCCGTGCGTCGAGGCGATCGCGCACGCGAAGGCGCTTCGCGGTGTCCTCGGTGAGCATCATCATGCCGCGAACGTTGGTCTCGCTCGTGGCCTGCGGATTCCAATGCGACTCCTGATACGCAATCGCCGCGATCAGCCGCCATTCGATGCCGCTTTCCAGCTGCGCCTGATGGAAGAGCGTGCTGAAGGCGGGCAGCACGGTGCGGATGCGTTCCTGGAACACGCCCGCGCCGATGCGCTCGACGCGGCGCACATGGCCGAAATAACGATCGATCAGGCGCTGCAGCGTTCCGTCCTTGCCGATCCTCGCAAAAAAAGTATTGACCTTGTCACGCAGGGCCGCCTGCGTCGCGGACATCACCCACACCAGTTCCTGGCTGGGCCCGACGGGGAATGCAGTCTCGACGTTGAGGAACACGTTGCGCACGAGCGCCGCTTCGTTCGAGGCCACGACCGCGTAGCCGAGCGAACCCTCGGAAACCTGCTCGATCAGGCCATCGGCGGCAGGCAGCGCAAGCTCGCGCCACTGCACGTTGGGATGGTCGCTGCGCACTTTCGCGAGCGTCGCTTCGAGGCCAGTGCCTGCAACGAGGCCGACGGTTTCGCCGATCAGGTCGGTCCAGGATTCCGGTCTGAAGCCGTCGCTGTTGTAGACGAGCACCGGTTCGATGGCATAGTACCCGCTGCTGTAGAGCAGGGCGCCGCCTTCGCTGTCGGTGCCCGGCGGTCGGATCAGGCCTCCCGCGCCGATCTGTACCGCACCGCTGGCAAGCCCCTCGAGCAACTGGAGCGCGCTGTCGGCGGGCACGATGCGCAGCGGCAGACCGACATCAAGAGCGAAGAGCTCCACGAGCTCGCGATCGAATCCCGCTGCGTCGCCGTCGGGCCCGACGAACCACGTGGTCGGGCCGGGTCGCATTGCCATGACGAGCTCCGCCGTCTGCTTCTGCGGCGGCGGCGAGGACGCCGGCCCACATGCGGCGAGCGTACTGAAGCAACTCCACAGGATGAGCTCTTTGCGCATTCGACCCCGTTGGATGATGCAGCCGCCGCGATTATACGAGGTCGCGGTACGCAGGCCGCCCGCGAGCGATCCGCGGCCCGCGATTCGCTTGCTGGCGCGGCGTCATTCGCCGAACGGCGGGCCGCCCCGCATTGCATGGTGGTGAATCTGGTCAGGTCCGGAAGGAAGCAGCCATAGCCAATCTCAGCAAGTGCCGGGGGTCCGGCTCGCCACCTTCTCTTTGCTCGTCAGATACGACCCGATACTTTGTTGCTCGCCGCCTCGCCCGCTCACGTACTTACTTGTACGTTGCGCGGCCTCGTCGGCTCGCGCCTTGTCTCGGGCCGATCTGACGGCAAATAGGCCGCGCTTCGTGGGAGCGGTTGCCTCGCGATGACCTACCAGGTGCTTGCCCGCAAATGGCGGCCGAAAACGTTCGCCGAGCTCTCGGGCCAGGAGCATGTCGTGCAGGCGCTGACCAACGCGCTCGAACGCGGCCGTCTGCATCATGCGTACCTGCTCACCGGCACCCGCGGTGTGGGCAAGACCACGATCGCGCGGATTCTCGCCAAGAGCCTCAATTGCCTCACGAACGGTGTGACCGCGACGCCCTGCGGCACGTGCGCGGCATGCGTCGACATCGATGCGGGCCGCTTCGTCGACCTGCTCGAGCTCGATGCCGCGTCGAACACCGGCATCGACAACATGCGCGAGATCCTGGACAACGCGCGCTACGCGCCGACCGTGGGGCGCTACAAGGTCTACCTCATCGACGAAGTCCACATGCTGTCGAAGGCGGCCTTCAACTCGATGCTGAAAACGCTCGAGGAGCCGCCCGAGCACGTGAAGTTCGTGCTGGCTACGACCGACCCGCAGAAGATTCCCGTCACGGTGCTGTCGCGCTGCCTGCAGTTCAACCTGAAGCTTCTGCCTGCATCGCTGATCTCGGCTCGTCTCGCCGAGATCCTTCGAGCAGAGAGCGTACCCTACGACGATGCGGCGCTCGCGTTGATTGCGCGCACCGCACATGGTTCCATGCGCGACGCGCTCTCCGTCCTCGACCAGGCGATCGCCTACGGCGCGGGTGAAGTCCGCGAAGGCGTGGTGCGGACGATGCTCGGCACGGTCGATGCCGAGTATGCATATCGGATTGCAGATGCGCTGATCGCGCACGATGGACCCGCGCTCCTGGCGGAGGCGCGTGCGCTGACCGAGCGTGGCGTGTCGCTGCCGGCGGCGCTGGAAGACCTCGCGTCGCTTTTCCACCGCATCGCGATCGCGCAGACGGTGCCCGATGCGGCCGACGCGCTGGCCGATCCTGCGCGGCTCGAGCCGCTCGCCGCGGCCCTCGCGCCCGATGCGGTTCAGCTCGCGTATCAGATCTGCGTGCAAGGACGTGCCGATCTCGCCCTCGCACCCGACGAGCCGACCGGGTTTTCGATGACGCTGTTGCGGTTGCTCGCCTTCGAGCCGGTGACGGAGCAGGGCCATCCGGCGAAGAGCGCCGCACCCGGTGGACGCGAGGCCGCTCGACGTTCGGCTTCGCCCGAACCTTCCGTGGAACGCAAGGCGGCGCGACGTCCGGCAGCGCCCGAGACGCCCGTGCTCGCGCCGGCGTCGAGTGAGCGCGAGACCCCGGCTCGCGACGTTGCAGCCGCAAGCCCCGGCGAGAAAGCGCCCCCTGCGCCCGCGGAGTGGCCGGCGTTCGTCGCCGGCATGAGCCTGTCCGGCATCGCGCTGCAACTCGCGGCGCAGACCGAGCTCAAAACGATAGCCGGCACTGAATTCGTTCTGGCGGTGCCCGAATCGGCGCGGCATCTGACCGACAAACCTTACGCGGACAAGCTCAAAGCCGCGCTCGAGCAGACGCTTGGCCGACGCGTGCGGTTGCGTTTCGAGATCGGGCAGGTCGCGGATACCACCCTCGCGGCGCAGGAAAGGCGCGAGCGCGAGGCTGCACGGGCGAGCACCGAAGCGGCGTTCCGCGACGATCCGTTCGTCCAGGACGTCCTGTCGCGCTTCGATGCCCGGATCAAGCCGAATTCGATCAAGCCGGTCTGATCGCACTGGAGAGATTGCAACCATGATGAAGAACCAGCTCGCCGGGCTGATGAAGCAGGCGCAGGCAATGCAGGACAACATGAAGAAAGTGCAGGAGGCCATCGCGGCGATGGAGGTGGAGGGCCAGGCCGGCGCCGGGCTGGTCAAGGTCGTGATGACGGGTCGTCACGATGTCAGGCGGGTGAGCATCGATCCGACGCTCCTCGGAGAAGACAAGGACATGCTCGAAGACCTGGTGGCTGCGGCGGTCAACGACGCGGTGCGCAAGGTCGAACTCGCATCGCAGGAGAAGATGGCGGGCGTCGCCGCCGGGATGCCGCTGCCGCCGGGGTTCAAGCTGCCTTTTTAGGAACCTGATGGAGCCGCTCGGAAGCCTGGAGGAGTTGACGCAGGCGCTGCGCTGTTTGCCCGGCGTCGGGCCCAAGGCCGCGCAGCGCATGGCGCTCCATCTCCTGCAGCATGACCGCGAAGGCGCGCAGCGACTGTCGCGCGCGCTGGCGGGGGCGACCCAATCGATCCAGCACTGCGAGCGATGCAACACGTTCACGGAAGGCACGCTGTGCGCGCTGTGCCGATCGACCAAGCGCGATCCGGCGCTGCTTTGCGTCGTCGAGACGCCGGCCGACCTCATGATGATCGAGCACACGCAGGCCTACGCCGGGCTTTATTTCGTCCTCATGGGACGGCTTTCCCCGCTCGACGGCATCGGCCCGAAGGAAATCCGGCTCGACCACCTGCTCAAGCGCGCGCAGGACGGCGTCGTGCGCGAGGTTGTGCTGGCGACCAACTTCACCAACGAGGGCGAGGCGACGGCGCACTACATTGGCGAGCTCCTCTCGGCGCGCGGACTGGTGGTCACACGCCTGGCCCGCGGCGTCCCCGTCGGCGGGGAGCTGGAGTACGTCGACAGCGGGACGTTAGCCCAGGCGCTGCGCGAGCGACGGGCGCTGGCGGGTTGAAGCGGGCGCCGGTTTAAAAAACCGCGCGCCCGCCCTCGCAACTCACTTGCCGATCGGCGGCAGCGGAATGATGCCGGTGAAAACGTAGGCCTGCAGCATGGCGATGATGCCGATGACGGCCGCCCCTGCGATCGAATGCCAGAACACCGTGCGGAAGATCGGTCCGAGCGCGTGCGATCGCTCGTCCGGGTCGTCGTAGCAGGCCGCGCACGCGACCATGATCGATTGGGCGTCGATCATCTTGCCCATGACGCCTCCGGTCGAATTGGTCGCCACGATCAGGATCGGATTGAGGTTGAGTTGCTGCGCGGTGATCCTCTGCAGGCTGCCGAACAGCGCGTTGGAGGCGGTGTCGGAGCCGGTCAGGAACACACCGAGCCAGCCCAGATACGCGGCGAAGAACGGGTAAAAAAACCCGGCTCCGGTGAACGCGAGGCCAAGAACCGCGTCCGTGCCGGAATAACGGGTGAGGAAGCCAAGCCCCAGCACCTGTCCGATTACCAGCACCGGAACTTTCATCCGGTGCGCCGTCTGCAGAAACGCGTCCTTCCACTGGCTGGCGTTCAACTTCAGGACTAGGCCCGAGAGAAGCGCCGCCACGAACACGCCGGTGCCGGCGGCGGACAGCCAGTTGATGGCAAACTTCGCGGCTTCCGGCTTGGCGTTGACTGGGGCCACCGGCGGCATGCGCTGGACGAGGTTGTTCAGCGACGGCATGTCCCAGACCGGCAGCGACAGCGTGCCCGCGAAAGGCGAGCCGAGAAGCGTCGTGGAGAACTTGATGCCGGAAAGCAGGTTATTGAGATACGTCTTGAAAGCCGGCGTTCCCCACAGCGCGCAGCAGGCGATCAGGATGATCCAAGGCAGCCATGCGTAGAGCGTCTGGCCTGCGCTGTACTTGTAGGTCCACTCGGTGTCGTCGCCGGTGACCGTCGCCGTGTTCTTGCCCGCCTTGGCTAGCGCTTCGCGATCCGACTTGAGCAGGAAGCGCGTCTTCGGATGCCAGACGAAGCGCAGGAACAGGGCGGTGCAGACGACCGAGAACACGCCCGAGACGACGTCGGTCATCAGGTGGAATTCGTTGGTTCCCGAGGCAAACCACTGCATCACGGCGAATGTTCCGCCGGCACAGAGCGCCGCAGGCCACACCTCGAAGGCTTCCTTCCACGTTCCGCCTTCCATCTTCACGAACGTGGCGACCAGCCAGAACGG
>VBCL01000158.1 GCA_005888865.1 Betaproteobacteria bacterium
CCGGCCAAGGACCCTCGCCCCACCTTTACAGTCGAGGTCAACGGATACAAGCTTCGCGCCATCATCGACTCGGGCGCGCAGGTGTCGGCGATTGACCTCACCGCGGCCGCGCGCGCCGGCATCACCCCGCAGACCCCAGGCGTAGTCCCAATTCAGGGGCTGCGGGGAGTCGGCGCGCATCGGGCCGCGAGCTGGATCGCGCCCATCGACAGCTTCCTGATCGGCAACGAGACGATCAGGAACACCAGCATCGTTATTAGCGACCTGCGGGGCTCCACTCTTGCAGATTCGAATAACATGCGGACTGCCGACTTTCTTCGGGAACAGCCCGAAATCCTTCTCGGCGCCGATTTCCTGCAGCCTCACAGGGTATTGATCGCGCTTAGCCAGCGGCGCCTCTATTTCACCTCTCCACGGGCTACGCCATGACGCTCTATCGACGCGGAACGCATGGCACGACAAGCCATTTGGCGGCTGCGTCACTATCGGACAACCGCTGATGCCTCCCACGCTTCCTGGACCCGGATCGCGCGCCGACCAGACGTTGTCATTGAACATGCGCCTGATTGCCCATCACGAGCTGCAAGGCTTCGGGGGGATCGGCGAAGGCATGGCGCTGCAGGCGACCCGCGACGGCCGCCGCATCCTGTGGCTCGCGCACGAATCCGCGCCCAAGAATTTCACCGGCGTGGACGTCACCGATCCGCGTCAATCGCGCGTCGTCGTTCAGACCGAGCTGCCGCACGCCAAGGTGCGCTCGAATTCGCTCGACGTGGTCGGCGACGTGATGGCGGTCGCCTATCAGACGCAAATCACCGGATTGACCCCCGCCGGCTTCGACCTCTTCGACGTCGGCGTGCCGGAGCAGCCAAAGCTCATTGCCCACTTCGATGCGTCCGGGTCGCATTCGCGCGGCGTGCACGCGTTGTGGTTCGTCGACGGCGAATTCGTGCACATGGCGAGCGGTGCCGCAGACTTTCAACCACGGCATCCCTTCGACGACCAGTTCTATCGCATCGTCGACGTCCGCAACCCGTCGCGTCCAGCCGAGGTCGGCCGCTGGTGGTTGCCGGGCACGCGCGAAGGCGACGAGGGTCCGCCGCCGCGACGGCTCGACCCCAAGTTCGACGCCGGCTTTCGCGCGCACAACACCAATGTTTATCCGCAACGGCCCGATCGTGCCTACGTCGGCTACATCGACGGCGGCGCGTTGGTTCTCGACATCGCCGACAAGGCTCACCCGAAGCTGGTCTGGATGCTCGATGCGCGCATGGAGAGCAATCCGGTTCCCATCAGCACGCTGCCGCCCGCGCCACACGCGACATTCGCTCGCCGCGGCGGCCGCTTCGGCGCGCACAACCTGCATGAAAATCTGCCTGTGCCGACGTCGTGGTCGTCGGACCAGATCGTCATCGGCACCTTCTTCAACGCCGGGGTGCGCGCCTACGACATTGGCGATCCATTCCAGCCGCGGGAGGTCGCCTACTTCGTTCCCGGCGCGCCGGCGCGCTCGCCGGCCGGCTCGATCCAGCTGAACGATGTCTATGTCGACGAGCGGCGCATCGTCTACACGGTGGACCGCTACGCCGGCGGGCTCTACATTCTCGAGATGACGCTGTGATGCCGGCCGCGACGCTGAGCTCGTCGACTGCGGTCGACCCGCTCGCTAGCCGGCTGCCGATCACGGTGATCACCGGATTCCTGGGCAGCGGCAAGACCACGCTTCTGAGGCGGTTGCTGCGCCACCCTGCAATGAATCGGGCAGCGGTGATCATCAATGAGTTCGGCGAAGTAGGAATCGATCACGAGCTCGTTGCCGCGTCGTCGGAGCAGACCACACTCTTGTCGAACGGGTGCCTGTGCTGCACGCTGCGCACCGATCTGCAGGAGTGCTTGCGCGATCTGTTCGTCAAGCGGCGGGCCGGGGAAGTGATCGATTTCGATCGCGTTTTCGTCGAGACGAGCGGCCTCGCCGATCCGGTTCCGGTGCTGCACACCCTTCGGACCGACGGATTGATCGGCGCGCAGTACCGGCTGAACGGCGTCGTGACGCTCATCGACGCGGTCAACGGCACGGGGCACCTCGACGAGATGCCCGAGGCGGTGAAGCAAGCGGCAGTGGCCGATCGGCTGGTCATCACCAAGACCGACATCGCCGACGGCGATGCTGTCGACCGCCTCCGGGAGCGGCTTCAAGCGATGAATCCGTTCGCGCTTGTCACGACCGCCATTGGTGGCGATCTCGATCCGGTGTGGCTCGCGAACATCGGTCCGGGGAGGATAAGCGCGAAACACGACGAGCTCGATCGCTGGCTCGGTCCTTTGTCGTCGGCGGGCGGCAGATCGGGCGATCCGACACGCCGACGAGAAGCTCTCGGAAGCCACGACACCGCGATCCACTCTTTTTGCCTGTGGTTCGATGAACCGTTCACCTGGGATGGACTGAACGCGGCGCTCCAGGCGCTCAGTCAATTGCGCGGTCCGGACTTATTGCGCGTGAAAGGCATCGTCCACGTCGAAGGCGAGCGCCGTCCGGTCGTGCTGCAAGGCGCCCAGCACCTCTTTCATCCGCCCGTAACGCTCGAAGGCAGTGGCGGTGATTCGCGTTCGCGGATCGTGTTCATCGTCCGTAACATCTCCCGCGAATCGATCGATGCATTGTTCAGTGCGGTACGGGCGCTCGGAACGGCGTCGGTACATCGGCCTCTCGACAAACCACGCGAGGCGGGGAGTCATCATGCCTAAACGCGACACGATCGGCGTCATCGGTCTCGGGATCATGGGCTCGGCGATGGCCGGCAATATCGTCGCCGACGGATTCGACGTACTCGGCTACGACGTGCTGCCTCGACGGCGAACGTCGCTCGAAAAATCGGGCGGCCGCGCGGCACGAAGCGCGAAGGAGGTCGCAAAAGGTGCCTCGATCGTGATCACTTCGCTCCCCAGCGCGCAGGCGCTCGCCGACGTTGCCGCAGAGCTCGCGAGCGCCGGTGTTCGCGGCCGGGTCGTCGTCGAGACGAGCACGCTGCCGATCGCGGTCAAGGAAGAAGCGCGCGTCGCGCTCGCCAAACGTGGCGTAACGCTGCTCGACTGCCCGCTGAGCGGCACCGGCGCGCAGGCCAAGGTCCGTGATCTCGTTGTCTATGCGAGCGGCGATCGCGGCGCCTATCGGCGTTGCACGCCGGCCCTGGAGGCGTTCGCGCGCGCTCACTATTTTCTCGGACCCTTCGGTGCGGGGTCGAAGATGAAGTTCGTCGCGAACCTAATGGTGGCGATCCACAATGTTTCCACCGCGGAAGCGATGGTGCTCGGCCGCAAGGCCGGTCTCGATCCGGCGACGATGGTGAAGGTCCTGAGCGACGGCGCAGGTTCCTCGCGCATGCTGCAGGTGCGCGGGCCGATGATGGTCGAAGGCGATTACTCGGCCGCGGCGATGAAGGTGGGCGTGTGGCAAAAGGACATGAAGATCATCAGCGAGTTCGCACGCGAGCTCGACTGCCCGACGCCGCTCTTCGCCGCCACGACGCCCATTTACAACGCCGCCATGGCGCTCGGCTTCGCGGAAAGCGACACGGCCTGTGTTTGCGCGGTTCTCGAGCGCTGGGCGGAGCCCGGCAAGCCTAGATGACGTCGATCCGCCCCGCCCAAGCCGGTGACGGTCGCGGGCGAGAAGCGCTCCTGCGTCCGGATCAGCCAATAAAAAGGCCGGGCGACTTGCCCGGCCTTCCGCGAATCCGCGTGAAACTGTCGCCAGTGCGGGTTACTGCAACGTCCCCGACGCGGTGACAACATCTTCCTGATTGATCTGAGTCGGCACGAACTCGAAGCCGTAGAACCAGACGACCGTCTGCTTGTTGTTGGTGTCGGTCCACAACGCATGGAAGACGTTGTCGGAGCCCACGGCGAGACCGGTGTAATCGCCGATGAAACCGCCGCCGAACCCATTGCGCGTGTTGATCGGGTGTGTGCTTACTTTCTGCACGCTGCCCGAACCGATGTTAGTCACGAAGTAGTCCAACCGCGCATTGTGGATATAGGGACCCAGCGTCGTGCAGTTGATCCGACCTTCCGGCGGCGGCGGAGAACCGGCGCAGGTCTGCCAGGGCGAGACGACGTCGGCACCGTAAGCCGACATGTAGACGACGCCTGACGGCGAAATCGCGATGCCCGGCCATTGCGTGTCGACGCGACGCGCGGTCGACGGCGCGGCGAGCGTGCTGCCATCGGGCTGAGTGACGGGATACCCGATCGCCGTTCGAGTCGATGCATCAAGCGCCGGGAAGATCGGCACTGGCGTCGTCCACGTCGAGCCGCCATCGGTGGATTTGCTGTAGACGGTCGTCATGTGGCAACCGGTATTCGTGCGGGTCGGGCACAGGTCGCCGTTGCTGTCTTTGAGGAGCGTCGTCCAGCCAACATACAGATCGCCGTTCGGCGCGACTGCGCCGGCGGGATAGCTGTCGTTGCGGAAGGCGGTGTTGGCGAGTGGGATGACCGTTTGGATGTCGGCGATCTTCACGGGTTGGCCGAATGTCACGCCGCCATCGGTCGACTTGACGATGTAAGTGCTTGCCAGCGAGGCGAGCCGCGTCGAACCATAGAAGATGACGTAGACCGTTCCGTCGGCGCCAACGATCGGACGAGAGCCCTGATCGTAGAGGACGTTGCCTCCGATGATCTTTGGTGCGCTAAACGTCTGGCCGCCATCGGTCGAATAGACGAAGAAGATCGGGGACTGGACGTAGTTGCCGTTATGGGCATTGAAGACGAAGCGCGTCCAGCTCACATAGACCCGGTCCTTGAACGGGCTTGCGAGGTTCGCGTCCGCCGCGATCCACTCCTTGTCGTTGAGGGTCGACGGCGCCGTGGTCGGATTGATGAACGTCGGCGGTCCCCAGGTGAGCTTCCCTGCGTTGTCGAACGTGCCCTTGTTCACGGCGACGGTATTGGGCGCTGCGATGCGGTCGAACCCCAGACCGGCGTAGAAGACGTTCCCCTGGCTGTCGAACGTAACCGAAGGATCGCCGCCGGCATCGTACTGGCCGCCGGTCAATCGGTTGATGCCGGGGATGAGCGTTCCCGGATGTGCGGGATCGGTGCTCGCGCAGCACCAGGTCTGGCCGCCGTTGTTGGAGAAATAGGTTCCGGAGGAAGCTTCGCCCAGTGCGCTGCACGGCGTGCTACCGACGGTGCACGTCCACGTGCGCGTCACATAATCGTTCGCGGCCGCGACGATTCGGTTGGGATTGTTCGGATCGACGGCGATGGCTGTTTCATTCTGCGGCGCTCCGGCCGTGTCCTGATTGACCGTGACCGCTGGCGGCAGAACGACGTCGCCGTCTAGGGGGCTGCTTAGTACGAACGTGGGCGTGATGGGCGCCGTGGGGTTCAGGTTCGGCGCGTCCGGCCGGGCCTCTTCCTCGATGATGGCCGAAAAGCGTATCTGCAATCCGGCGGTGCCGTTCAGTGAGGCGACTTTGCCGGCCAGCGTGCTGATGTCGTAGGTCGTCGACGCGGATTTGCCTTGCGCGAGCGCGGGCGAGACGGCCGAGGCTGGCAGCAAGGCAACGATCAGGGAAGCGATCGCCGTGGCGAACGCCGGTACGGTGCGAACTTTCATGTGATCCTCCACTGGTTCAGTGGTTGTTAGAGCGAGGCCGGCCTTGTTATACCGGACGCTACGGGTTAATGACCGGGACTTCCGTCGGCAGGAGTAAGCCGTTGGCGGTTTGGTCCGGGCGCTAGTTTAACAAGGTGGCGCCGACGGTCAATTCAATTTCCGCCTCCGGTGATCGCGGCTCTGTGGAACGTTTCACAGGCCCGCGCGGTTCTTCCCCTTCACGTCCCGCTTGACCACGTTGATCGGCCATTCGCCCATCAGCACCCGGCGGATTTGCTACGAGCGCCGCTCGTTCATGTGCCGACGCGCGAGTCCTTAGTCGGGCCAATCCGGGGTGGGCTCGCCACGGGCCACGTGCATAAGCGCCGCGAGAAGAATGCCGGCGAGACCGCCCGCGCAGAAGGCCACGACGACAACCGTGCCCAAGACCCAGAAGCTGCCCCCCATGCGCCACGCCCTCCCGACACTTCCCGCGTCATCTCGCCCGTCAGCCTCGGCGACCTGGAGCCGAATCCACGACGAGGCTGTTCTTATCAATACGTACATATGCAAAACCAGTGCCTGACGCGCAACGATACCTAAGTCGATGATCTTGCTTACTGTCATCCAAAGTGATGGCGACGGGGTGGAAAGAAATCCGACACTTCCCCGGGCTTGATGGACAACGGGTATCTCTCCCTGCCGGGCCTCGGGCTCAGAGCCCGGCGCGACTCCGGCCTTTCACCGCTCGATTGACCACGTTCAATGGCCACTCTCCCATCAGGACTCGGCGAACCTCGGCGGGCGCTCCGGCTTGAAGTCCGACCAGCGCCTGTTCGCTGTACCAGGCGACGTGAGGCGTGACGATGACGTTCTCCCGCCCGCGCAGCGGGTGAGGATCGGGAAGCGGCTCGGGGTCGATCGTGTCGAGCGCACACCCGGCGATCTTCCTGGCGTCGAGTGCCCGAACGAGCGCATCGGTGTCGATGACGGGACCGCGCGAACAATTGATGACGAACGCCGTCGGTTTCATGCGCGACAAGGCTTCGTCGCCGATCATCTTCCGGGTCTCGGGCGTAAGCGGAGGATGCAGAGACAAGAAGTCCGCCCGGGCTAACAGATCCACGAATTCAGTCTTCTTGCCGGGAACGTCGTCGCGTCCCTCCTCGACGAAGGGATCGGCAAAGAGAATGCGCATGCCGAAGGCCGCCGCGCGCCGCGCCACCTGCCGGGCGATGTTGCCAAAGCCGACCAGGCCGAGCGTCCTGCCCGACAGCCGGAACATGGGCTTTCCCGGAGGAACCTCCCACCGGCCGCCGCGAACGAGCCGATCGTAGACGGCAACCTTGCGAGCGCAGGCGAGGACCAGAGGTCGGGTTGTTGGTGACGATGATGCCCGCCTGCGTGGCGGCGTCGAGATCGATGGTGTCCACGCCGATGCCGTAACGGGCGATGATCCTGCACTTGGGCATCTGCGCCATCGCCTCTGCCGTGATCGGCCCGGCGTAGGTATTGAGCAGCGCGTCGCAGTCCGCGGCCTGCGGCAGAAACTCCTCCGGCTTTTTCGTCTGCAGAGGCACGAGGTCGGCCAGATCGCCCAGGGTCTTCTTCTCCACATCCAGGGAACCCCAGACGTAGTCGGTCACGACCACTTTCGCTTTATCCGCCATGCTGACTCCCGGTCGGGCCGAAAGGTCCTTCAGCGCGGCAGCGCCGGCAGGTCGCTGAAGTACTCGGGATACGCCTTCTCGGCTTCCGCGAGATAAGAGGGTGCGAACTGATCCGGAATGCTGAGCCTCGACCCGCCTTTCACGGTGTTCTTCAGGACGTCGTCTTCGGCGGTCTCGAACGCCTGCATCACCGGACGCGACACGCGGGGATCGTAGCTGATGTGCTGGATCGCCTTCCTTCCAACGGCGGGATCGAGGCCGGGGACCCACTTGACGAAAATCGCCACGGCCTCGTCGCGGTGCTGGCGCGTGTACTGGGATGCTTCCGCAAGGCCGGCGACGAAATTGCGGATGACCTCCGGGTTGCTCTGAAGCGTAGGTTCATGGGCGGTCGCGACCATGATGTACGAGAGGTAGCCTCCGCCGCGAACGACGGTATACGATTCCGGCACCTGATCGAGCACCACGGTGTTGAATGGCTCCCAGGAGACGACCGCGTCGACCTTGCCCTCCTTCAGGGCGGGGGCCAACGCCGGTGGCGCCATGATGTTCACGATCGTGACGTCGTCGTACTTCATCCCGCGCTTGGCCAAGACCATCTTGAGGTATTCGTCGGAGGTCTGCGCCTGCGCCACACCGACGCGCTTACCCTTGAGGTCCTCGATGTTGCCCGGACGAATGCCGGAATCCTTGCGCGCGACGATCGCGAGCGGTTCGTCGGCATTGGATCGGGTCGCATCGTTCTGGATGATTCCGATCACGCGAAACGGGTCACCTCCGTGACGAGCTTTAAGAAACGTCGTGACGCTCATGTCGCCGATCTGCACTTCCCGCTTCTGCATGGCGTTCACCATGTCCGTGCCCGTGTTGACGACCTTGAGGTGGACGTCGACACCATGCTTCTTGAAGAATCCCTTCTCGACACCGACGAACATCGGCAGATGGCCGAAGTTGTTGCCGATCACGGCCTCGACCACGGGGAGTGGCTGGGCGATGGCGGAGCCCGGGCCCGCGAGCACGCAAGCCAATGAAGCGAGCGTCAACATTGCGGCGAATCGCAGATCTAGAGAAGTTCTCATTGCGTTCCTCCTATCCGTTGTGTCGCTTGTCTTGCGGCTGGGCGTAGATCTCCGGGTTCCAGCAGTTGGGAGGCTGTCTTCCTTCGATCACCGCAGCGATGTTGTCGACGACGACGTTGGCCAGGGCTTCGCGGACCTCGGTCACCCCGCTGCCCAGGTGGGGCGTGAGCACGACATTGGGCATCGCGAGGAGCGCGCGCTCTACGTGCGGCTCGCGCTCGAAAACGTCGAGCGCGGCACCGGCGATGCGCCGTTCGTTCAGCGCCTCCACCAGCGCCTGCTCGTCGACGACGGGCCCGCGCGCGGTGTTGACCAGAAACGCGCTCGGCTTCATGAGCCTCATCTCGCGTGACCCGATGAGATGGAAGGTCTCGGCTTTGAGCGGCGCGTGCACCGACACGAAATCCGACTCCGCGAGGAGCGTGTCCAGCGGCACGTACGCCAGACCGAGCTCGCGCTCTTGCTCTTCGGGAATCCGCCGCGGCCCCCAGTAGAGCGTTCGCATTGAAAAGCCGCGGGCGCGGCGCGCCACGGCGCGGCCGATGCGACCGCCGCCGCCGACGAGTCCGATCGTCTTCCCCCACACGGCCGCGCCCATCAGTCGCATCGACTGTGCGCCGGGAAAAATCCCTTCGCGCAGGAGCTTGTCGCCTTCGACGACGCGACGCGCTACCGCGAGCAGGATCGCGAAATGCAGATCCGCAGTCGCTTCGGTGACGATCGGAGGAACCACGGTCACAGGGATGCGGCGTGCGGTCGCAGCGGCGACGTCGATGTCGGAAGGCGTGATCTTCATCGTCGCGATCAGCGAGAGCGACCGGCCGGCTGCGATCACGTCGGCATCGACACGATCGGACAAAAGGCAAAACAGGATGTCGTGACCGCGAACCGCGGTGATGAGCTCTTCCTGGGTCATGATATGCATCGCGTCGCGGTTCCATTCGACCTTGGCGAGGCTCTGCAGCCGCGTGATCGCGCTGGCGGCGACCGGCTGCGTGATGAAGACGCGATGGCGCATCAAGTCGCCGGCATCCAGCGCACGACGCCGGCGACGCCGTCGACGGCGACCTGCACGCCATCGGGAATACGCAGCGTGGCGTCGAGCACGCCCAGCACCATCGGGATGCCTCGCTCGCGGGCGAGGGAGGCAAGATGCGAGGTGCTGCCGCCGAGCTCCGCCACCAGGCCCGCCACGCGCGGCAGCACGGCGCTCAACGCAGGTCCCGCGACCCTGGTCACGAGGATATCGCCCGGCGCCACGCGGGTGAGCTCGCATTCGCAGTTCACGACGCAGGCGCGTCCCGATCCCCAGCCGACGCCTGCCGGGTGGCCATTGAGCCCCGGATGGCGCAGCCATATTTCGTCGGGGACGCGCGCCGGCTCGACGTGCAGCGGCCGCGCCTGCAGCAGCTTGAATCCGGCCTCGTCGCGTGCCCACTCGATTTCCACCGGGACGCCCATGATGTCCTCGACCTGCCGCAGCAGTCGACCCAGCTCGGTGGCCTGCGCCGCGTTCAGGCACGGCTCGGATGAGCGCGGCCGCCGAACGGCAGGCGCGCCGTGGGCGCAGCCGAGGCGGTGGAAACTCCGGCCGGCCAGCGTCTCGCGCAGAGCGCCTTCGCGGCTCAGGACGATGCGGTCCGGCACGACCTCACCCTGGGCGATCGCCGATCCGAGGCCCCACGTCGCGTTCAGAACCATGTCGCCGTCCGAGGTGCGGCTCAAGCCGCCGCCGGAAACCCGCGCCGACACCAGCGGCTGCACCAGGACCGCCATCGCGGTGTCGGCGGGACTCGCGTCGTGCGTCGCCATGTAGCGCAGCACGCGCGTCGACCAGAGCGCCGCCCAGCACGAACGCACGGCAGTGATGAAGTCGGCCTCGCCCTCCAGGCCGAGATAGCTTTCGAACTGTCCTGCGAAGCTCGATCCGAAGCGATCCTCGACCAGTGCCGAGGAGCGCACCACCGTGAGCGCGCTTGTCGTCTCGACCAGCGCGCGCCACGCGTCGAGCAGCGGACTCAGTACGTGCGGCACGATCGGCTGATCGAGAAGCCCGAGCTTCATCGCCAGCGCGGCGCGGCGCGCGGTCCCGGGGTCTTCCGCGTCCACGCCGTGCGCGATCGCGGTGAGGCCGAGCGCGGCAACCTGGGCGCGATACGCGTCGGCATCGACGCAAAAGCCGTCGGGGATCGGCAGACCCGCGCGCCCGAGCCGCGCGAGATTCGCCGCCTTGGGACCGAAGCGGTCGGCGTCGGTGGCCTCGGCGGAGGAGATGGGGACGATTAATGGAGGCATGTGAAACGCGACAGCTCGAGGTTGTCATCCCGGCGCAGGCCGGGATCCAATTTGATGGTGCGACCGAGTCGCGTGACGAACTTGGGCCCCGGCCTCCGCCGGGGCGACAAGAACTGCGCCGCG